>CAYQJO010000047.1:0-22788 GCA_964417785.1 uncultured Anaerolineaceae bacterium
GGCGGGCGTTGGCCGCTGCCGCCGCGTCTTCCAGACCTTTTTCGATCCGGGCAGAACGCTCATCAAGCATGTTGGTGATGGGCCGCCACATGAAGACGGTCAGCAGGCCGAAGATCAGGCCAAAGTTCACCAACTGCGCGATCAAGAAACCGACGTTGATGCCGAGTGAGTCCAGCGGGCTGCCACCTTCTTCTGCGGCCATCACCGGCGATACCGCGAACAGCATCACCAGGACAACCAGCAGGATAACGGTTTGTCTACGCATCGCGTGGTCCCCCTTAGAGTACGAAGACGATCAGCAGCGACACCACCAGCGCATAAATCGCGATAGCCTCGGTGAACACAATCGCCAGAATCATGTTGGTCTGGATCGTACCCGCAGCATCAGGATTGCGCCCGATGGCCTGCATCGCGCCCTGCGCCAGCAAACCAATACCAATACCAGGGCCGAGCGCACCTATCATCGCCAGCCCCGCGCCTACAGCTTTCAAACCAGTCGATAAGGTATCTGCATCCATTGTGATTTTCTCTCCTCAGATTAGACTAATGATGTTCTTCGCCGTGTTCATCACCATGGTGCGATTCCATCGCCTGGACGGAGAACACCAACGTGAGGACTGCGAAAACAAGGGCCTGCACCGTACCAATGATGATTTCCAGGCCATAGATAATGCCAGGGACCAGCAGTGCGACCAGGAATGTGACCGCCATCAACGCCACGCCACCAGCAAACAGGTTACCGAACAAACGGAAAGCAAGACTGACGATCTTGCCGATCTCCGAGATGATCTCGATAAGACCGACCACAAAGTCGATCAGTCCGAGCGGCTTCTTGCCGAGATTGCCCAGCGCCGGGATGTTCAGGAATTTGTCGAAGTAAGCCGGACCCAGGGCCATCACACCGTACACCTGCACCAGCACAATCGACATGATCGCCAGCGCGAATGTCAGGCTGAGGTCGGTTGCGGGGCCGCGAACGAAGGGCGTGATATGGAAAATCCAGGGGGCCGCGTCGCTATCCAGCAGGTCTTCATCGAAGGTGAGAGTCGCGGTCGGCCACTCAAGCTGTGTCTTGTAGAAGTCTTCCAGAGACCCCAGTTCCGCTTTCAGATCAGATACTTCCGTCTCCAGGTCTTCCTCCGTCTCAGCCGCCTGTGCATTGGCGACAGCCGCAGCGACATCGGCCCGCAGCCCGGCCAGCGTCTCGAAAGTCAGGCCCTCATGGGTGACTTCAGAAACGGTAAAGGTGATCGCGTCGCCGCTCTCCACCTCTTCCAGCGACTCAAGAGCAGCTTCGACTCTTTCCAGCCCTTCAGCCGCTTCCAGCCGGATTAGCTGGCGCTCGACCTCGCGCTCGGCCTTTTCATAAGCTTCCAACGCTTCCGTTTCGGCGCGTTGCAGTTCTTCAAGTTCATCTTCAGACAGGCCATCACCGGCTTCCGCCAGTGCAGTCTGGGCAGCCGCCAGTTCTGCCTCATATTCGGGCAGAGCCTCTTCGGCAACCAGAAGTTGCGCTTCGATTTCCTCAGCCGACTCGACCGGATAGCGCTCAAACTCACCGTAGAAATAATGCTCACACAGATGTTCAGCTTCTTCCGTCTGGCTTTCACCGGCATTGAGGATCTCGGCGTTATACAGACGGTACGAGTTGTCGGTCCACCCTTCGATCATGGGATACCCGGATTGTCCCACATGCGCACAGTGCATCTTGCCGACCGTCTCCACACCGGGCAGCAGCTTCATCCAGTTGGCTGCCAGCAGGAAGAAAAAGATGGTCGCTACAAGCGGCCACAAACCGGGGGTCGTGCGCAGTCGGTCTCCGGCAATTCCCTGCGAGAAGTTGTAAAAGGCCTGGACGAAGGACTCAACAAAGCCCTGGAACCGTCCGGGAATCTCTTTGCGCCAACCATTGGAAGCTCGCCATGCCAGCAGGATAAATAACACCAGAATGATGTCGGTCAGCACCGTACCAATGATGGTATTCGTCAGGTTGAAGTCGGGCAGAAACTCCTCGACCACTACCTCGCCTGGCACCTCGATCACCGGGAGTGATGGGGCCAGTCCTGCACCGGGCATAATGACAAAGGGGAAAAGACCGCAGAAAACGACAGCCACAGCCACCATAACCGCAAAAACGACGAGACCGCGAGTTCTGGGGGTCATGCCGCTGGCTCCTTTCTACGTACAAAATAAAAAAGCATTCCTGGCAAGGACTAACCCTCCTTCGTTTCATCACCCTGTTCAATCAGCCTGATGGCCCCCAATGCAATCCGCAGCATCACGTAGAGGCTCACCGGTACACTCAAAATCAACACCCCAAATGTGCAGGGGCCGCGCTGGTCAAACTGAGAGTCCAACCACAGGCCGAGAAAGAGTGCGCCGAACACAATTATGAGTGTTGCACATCCAGCCTGACCGGCTACAGCCGCCAGACTCAGGTTCCGCGCACGCTGGCGCATTTCAGACTTTTTCATTACTGATTGTTGCGCAAATCAGCGTTGCGCATTCTATCACAAACAAAACACGATTGCCATAACCCAGACAATCGCATTTCATATCTCATCAAATGCTAAATTACAAACAACGCCTCGGCAGCGTCCACCGCCCAGTTGAAGATCGTGGTCGGGATCACCCCCAGGATAATGACAATCACTGAGATCAATGCCATCGTCCAGCCACCGGTGGTCGAGACCGTAATCGGCTGGTCCTCGTCCGGGTGATGATCGACATAGAGTATCTTAATCACCACCAGATAGTAGTAGAGCGCCACAATCGCGTTCAGTACGCCGACAATCGCCAGCCATTCCAGTCCGGCCTCGACGGCTGCGTTGAAAAGAAAAAACTTGCCGAAGAAACCGGCTGCTGGCGGGATACCTGCCAGCGACAGCAAGCCGATGGTCATCGCCAGCGCCATCCAGGGATTACGCCGGTTTAACCCGGCCAGATCGGAAATTTCCTCGCTGCCGGTGCGCTCGCTAAACAGGATCAACACGCCGAAGGCCAGCAGATTGGTGAAGGTGTACATGAACATATAGAAGGCCACTGCCGCGACTCCGTTGGCCGGTCCCAGCAGGCCGCTGGTCTCAGTGACCGGCTGCGCCTGGATGGCGGCCACACCGATGAGGGTGTATCCGGCCTGCGCGATGGACGAATAGGCCAGCAGACGCTTGAAATTACGCTGTGCCAACGCCACCACATTGCCGACCGTCATGCTCAGGACCGAGAGGGCCGCAACCAGCGTCACCCAGAAGTCCTGCATGGCCTGACCGTCAATCACCACTGTGTTCGGGAACACTGCCACAAAGAAGCGGATCAACAGTGCGAAACTGGCGGCTTTGCTGGCGACACTCAAGAAAGCCGTCACCGGGGTCGGCGCACCTTCGTATACATCCGGTGTCCAGAAATGGAACGGCACCGCACTGATCTTGAAGCCGAAGCCGACGGCCACAAACACCATCGCGATCAGCACCGGGACCGGTTCACTGGCAAACTCACCACCACCGAGGAAACTGGCAATAGCGTAGAGATTCGTCTGGCCGGTGAAGCCGTAAAGCAAGCTGAAACCGTAGAGCATGATGGCCGAGGCGAACGAGCCAAACAGGAAGTATTTCATGCTGGCTTCGATGGATTTCTCGTCGTTGCGCCGGAATCCTGCCAGGATATACAGCGGGATGGTGGTTGTCTCGATGGCAACGAAGACCATAATCAGGTCGGATGCCGCTGCCATCAACGCCGCACCCAGTGTGGCGACGATGATGATGAGATAAAACTCACCATTGCGTTCGAGGTTGCGCGTATCCAACGCCAACAAGGACACAATCGCCCCTGCCAGCGCCACCGTCACCGTGAAAAACTGCGACAGCGTGTCGTGGCGAATCATATCGCCCCAGTAAGTCAACTGTGCCTCATCCGGTGCGAACACCAGCGGCAGCAGCGCGACCAGCCCCATACCCAGAGCCGCCGCATAGCCGGTATAGCCCCGGCGGCTTTCTGGCAGATAGAGGTCCATCGCCAGGACGATCACCGCCAGCACGGTCAGGCCGATAACCGGCATGACCGAAGGCAGACTGTCCAGGAAATCAAATTCAACCACGTTTACATGCCTCCCAGTAGTGCTACGACCGGTTGCACCCCGGCCTGGATCATGGGTGCCATGATCGGCGGGTACAGGCCCAGGATAATCAACGGAGCGCCCAGCAGGATCAGGATAACCCGGTCAGTGATGGTGATGTCGCCCACGTCACTGTAACGCTTTTCATCGAAGTCACCGAAGAACACCTGACTCACCACCCGCAGCACATAAGCCGCCGTGATGACAATACCAAGTGCCGCAATGATGACGACCACCGAGTAGTAGTTGCCCATTTCAAAATCACCAAATTGCAGGACGATGTTCTCCGAGGCGTTCCACATACCCGTAAAGATCGGGAACTCGGCAATGAAGCCGCTGAGGCCGGGCATACCCATGCTGGTGAGACCGCCAATGATAAACGCAACAGCTACCCAGGGCATCCGCTTCACGAAACCGCCCAGGCTGGGGATGTCACGGGTATGGGCGCGGTCGTAGACCATGCCAACACAACCGAAGAAGAGCGCCGTCATCGCGCCATGACTGAACATCTGCAAGCCAGCACCGGTCATGCCGATGGTGTTCATCGTCGCCCAGCCCATGCTCACAAGGCCCATATGACTGACTGACGAGAAGCCGATGACGTACTTGAAATCGCGCTGGCGAAAGGCGATGAACGCCCCTAACACCACGTTGATTAGCGTCAGGAACACAATCCAGGGAAGATGGGTGGTCGCCCCTTCCGGCATCATCTGCACACCGGCCCGCAGCGCCGCGTAAGCGCCGAGCTTCATCAGCACACCGGCATGGATCATGGAAACCGCCGTCGGTGCAGCCACATGACCGTCCGGCGACCAGTTGTGGAAGGGGAAGACACCGGCCAGCACGCCGAAGCCGATGAATACCAGCGGGAACCAGAACTTGGCGAAGGTCAGGGCATCGACGCCGAAGTAGCCGCCGACATCGAAGGCCCCGGCTTCCGCCGCCAGCGTCAACTGCACCATATTGAAGCTAAACGGCTGAGGGTCTTCGAGAATTTCCAATTCGACAGCCTGCTCCAGCACCGCCGCACCTTCCGGCGACATGAAAAAGTTGCTCGCCGTCAGCACCAGTGCGATAACGCCAACCAGCGCCACCACCGAGCCGATCAGGATGTAAAGCGTCAGCTTCATGGCAGCGTATTCGCGCAGCTTGATCCAACCCCATCCAGCGATAAGCAGGTACATGGGGAAGATGGATAATTCGTAGAAGAAGAACAGCAAGAACATGTCGATGGAGATGAACACACCATAGACACCGGCCACCAGCAGCAGGAAGAAGGCCATAAACTCGCGGATACGGTCTTCGATACGCCAGGAGATCAACACACCAGCCACCGCCACCATACCCGTCAGCAGCACCATCGGCGCGTTCAGACCGTCGATACCAACGTGATAGCTGATACCCAGGCTTTCCACCCAGGTGTATTCTTCTTCAAAGGCCAGCCCGCGCTCAAACATCCGCGTGGCCGTGAACGTCTCACCAGCCTCCACCAAAGCGTCCTGATCCGCCAGGAAGCCATCGTCACCGCTGACATGATCGTTATAGGTGAAATAGACGAAGGCCGACAGAGTCAGGATGACGGCAGCCGTCGAGATTGCCACCCCTCGGATCAAGTCGCGCTGCTTCGGATTCATAAACAGGATCACGACCGCCGCAACTATCGGGATGAAGATGATGGCGCTGAGTACGGGAAACGTAAATGCGATATCAACCATCGTCTATCCTATTCCATTCATCATGCGCGTCACACTTTCGTTGATGATGGGCAAAATCCAATTGGGAAACACACCTGTGACCAGCATCAGCACCATCAACGGCGACAGCGCCAGGAATTCGCGTACCTCAATTTCCAGATGATAATCGCGCCATTTGAGATTAAACGGCCCGTGCAGCGTCGCCCGAATCCCCTTGAGGATATACAAACCGGTCACCAGCAGACCGATCATGGAAATCGCCGTCAGCCATGTGAACACCGGCCAGCTTCCGCGCACCACCAGGAACTCACCGATAAAGCCGTTGAGGCCGGGCAGTCCCAGGCTTGCCATACTGGTGAAGATGAAAACGCCGCCATAGATAGGGGCTTTTACCCAGAAACCGCCATATTCGCGCAGGTCGCGGGTGTGCGTTTTGTGGTAAATCGCTCCGGCGAGGAGGAACATCCCGGCGGAACTGAGACCGTGATTGAACATCTGCATGACCGCACCGTTGGCGGCAATGATGGCTGTCTGCACCGATTCCTCGCTGACGCCGCCTTCTACATAAGCCCGTCCATAGGTCAGCGCCATGACGGCGGTCCCCAGCGCCACAAAACCCATATGGTTAACGGAACTGTAGGCCACCAGCCGCTTGATGTCGTTCTGCGCCCAGGCTGCGAACGCCCCCAGGACAATGCCGAGCATCGCCATGGCCGCGAAAATCCCGGCGACCGTTACTTCAAAGCCGAGAATGTCGGCCTGCGACACCCACACATCGGGGAACAGCGGTACGACCAGTCGGATGAAGCCGTAAGCGCCAAGCTTGAGCATGACACCGGCCAGCAGCATGGAACCGGCGGTCGGTGCTTCACCGTGCGCGTCCGGAAGCCAGGTGTGGAAGGGCCACACCGGCACTTTGATACAGAAAGCGACAAAAAAGCCGATGAACGCCAATGTCTTGACCGTCATCACGTCGATACCGAGGAAGGTACCACCGGCACCCTCAAACGCCGGCCAGATGACGCTCAGTTCCTGAATGTTGAACGTTCCCGCCGTCCAGCCGACCAACTGCGAGGCCAGCAGCATGCCGAGCGTGCCACCGACGGAGTAGATCATGAACTTGGTAGCCGCATACTTACGGTTGGCCCCACCCCATTGATCGATCAGGAAGTAGATTGGCACCAGACTGAGTTCGTAGAAGAGAAAGAAGACCATCAGGTCCTGTGCCACGAACACGCCCATAAGCCCGGTCTCGAAGAACAGGATTAAGGCCAGATGCATATTCACCCGCTCTTCGATCTCCCAGCTTATCAGGATCGCCAGCGGGACCAGAATACCGGTGAGCAGCACCATCGCCGCGCTGATACCATCTATGCCCAGATACCAGGACGCGCCGAGCAGATCGAACCATCCGGTCTGTGTGACAAACTGCAAAGCGGGATCGTTGCGATCATAAGCGAAGAACACCACCACCGCCAGCGTACCGATCAACAGTGAGAAGATCAGTGAGGTCCAGCGGGCCAGCAGCTTATTCTGCGGCAGTGACGCCACCAGCGCTGCTGCCAGTGCCGGGGCGAAGATCAGGACAGAAAGCGGATTTAAACCGAAAATACTCAATTCATTCATGGATTACCCTGCCACGATTACGCCAGTTGAGACGGCGAAGATCAGCCCGATAAGCAGCGCACCCAGTGCGAGCCAGAGCATGTACTGCTGCACACGCCCACTCTGAACACGCCGGAACCACATACCAAAATGCTTCACACCGTCCGGTATGCCATCACCAACACCGTCGATCACCCAGAGGTTGAACACCTTCGCCAGATCACCGATGAAGGTAGATACACGCCCCACCAGATGGATAAAGCCGTCGATGATACCACGATCCAGGAACTCGCTCACGACGTTGTGGGCGAACCACTGCGCCGGCTTGATGAACACCGCCGCATAGATTTCGTCGATATACCACTTGTTTTCCAGCGCCCGATAGATCGTCGGCGAGAGGATGCTGGTCATTGGATCGGGTTCACCCGCCTTGAGCGGTTTGCGCCCGTACATCAGCCAGCCGATGTACAGGCCACCCAGCGCGACCGTGAACGACGCCAGCACCGGGACATAGCTGAACTCCGGCTTCTCCGGTTGGATTTCCGGCAGCAGCGCATATTTGGTGAACTCGAAGAAAGGGTTGGTATCGGGCGAGAAGATCGCGCCCAGGATCGGGAAGTTCGGTGGCACACCGACAAATCCCGCCACCAGAGCCAGGAACGCCAGGATAATCAGCGGAAGCTGCATGGTAATGCTGACAATATTGGTCGGACCACCCAGGCTGGCATGTTCGGCCTCTTCTGTGCGCGGTTCGCCCAGGAAGGTCAGCGAAAGCTGGCGGGCGGTGTAGAAGGCGGTCAGGAAGGCCGCCAGACCGAGCATCACGAAGACGAAGATATGGGCCGCTGAGGTCTCCTCGCTGAAGACATACCATGCGTCGGCAAAGATTTCGTCTTTGGACCAGAAGCCCGCCGTAATCAGCGGGAAGCCCGCCAGAGACAGGCCACCGATGATGAAAGTGTAGGCCGTCACCGGAATCTTGCTGATGAGACCGCCCATATTGCGCATGTCCTGCGGATCAAAATGCGGCGGCGGCTCAGACGGATGCTCCGCCTCGCTTTCCGTCTCAGCATGGGCTTCTGCTGGCGGATGTTCGCCGGCCTCATCGCCGACCGCCGCATGGTCATGATGGTGGTGTGCGTGAACATGGTGTTCGCCATGTTCCATCGCATGGATCACCGACCCGGAAGCCATAAACAACAACGCCTTGAAGAAGGCGTGGGTAATCAGATGGAAAAACGCCGCCACAAAGGCCCCGATGCCGAGCGCGGCGATCATAAAGCCAAGCTGCGAGATAGTCGAATATGCCAGCACGCGCTTGACATCGTTCTGAGCAACGGCGATTGTCGCAGAGAAGAGCGCGGTCACGGCACCAACAATCGTCATCAACATCAGCGGCGTGGTCAAATCCCCATGATGGGGATGTCCGCCAGCTTCAAACAGCGGATACATGCGGATGACCGCATAGACACCGGCGGAGACCATGGCTGCCGCGTGAATCATGGCGCTGACTGGTGTGGGACCTTCCATCGCATCCGGCAGCCACACATGCAGTGGGAACTGCGCCGATTTACCGATGGTACCGATAATCAAGAAAACACCGATCATCCCGGCGGCGCTCAGCCCCCAGCTTCCCAGGATAATCGCTGCTTCCGCAGCGGCGAATTCCAGGAATTCGGGGTTATACAACACATCACGGAAGTTCAGCGTGCCGTAGCCGTAAAATTCAAAGCTCAGGGCGTAGAGATAAGCAATGCCCAGGAGCATAATCACATCGGCGACGCGGGTGGTTGTAAACGCCTTGATGGCCGCGTTGTAGGCACTTTTCTTCTCGTACCAGAAGCCAATAAGCATATAAGAACACAGGCCCATGACCTCCCAACCAATAAACAGCAGCAGCAGATTGTCGGCCACCACCAGCGTGAGCATGGCCCCGCCGAACAGGGAGATCAACGCGAAGAAACGCGATTGGCGCGGGTCATGCGCCATATAGCCAATCGAATAAATGAAGATACACAGCACGGCGATGGATACCATGAACAGCATCACCACCGTCAGCGGATCAACCAGCACTCCCATACGGAAGACTTCCGGCCCCAGGTCCATCCAATCAACCTGTGAAGTGTAGATTTTGTCATCCAGGCCGAGTTTATCGATGCTAATGCCATCGAAGAAAACGACCATACTCATCAAAAAGGCCGCCACAACCCCCGACATACCGATGATGATGCTGATAACGCGACTGGCGGATGTGTTGACCGGGACTTGCATCCCATCGTAGTCCGGGTGATGACCACCATACTCGTGTTCATCAGTCGCCGGGACCAGCTTACTGCGGCTCGTCACCAGACTGATGATGAAAAACGCCAGCAGCGGGCCGACGGGGATGAGCCACGGCAGATAGTCCAGATTGCTGAAATCGACTCCGTTCATGTTAACCCTTTACCATCTGAGCAGGTCCACGTCGTCCACCTGCACCATCCGTTTGGTCCGGTACACAGCGATGATGATCGCCAGTCCGACGGCGGCCTCTGCGGCAGCGACGACAAACACGAAGGCGGCGAACGCCTGACCGCTCATGACCAGCGGCGTCTCGAACCGCCAGAACGCGACCAGATTGATATTGACAGCATTGAGCATCAACTCAATCCCCATCAAGATCACCACAGCGTTACGGCGAGCGAGTACCCCATATGCGCCAATCGAGAAGAGCGCCGCCGCAACCGCCAGAAACATCCAGAGTGGAACCATGACCTCTTCCTTTTCTTAATCGTCCTCGCGGGCGATGACGATAGCCCCGATCATCGCTGCTGTCAGCAAAAGCGACGCCACTTCAAACGGCAGTACGTACTGGTTGCCGCTGACCAGGGCCACGCCCAGATCGCGTGTCGTCGCGACCATCTCCGAGGTGGGTTCTTCGACCTCACCAAACATGGGCGCGATGACCAGTACCACCAGCATCAGGAACAGCGTCACACCGGCCAGCGCTGCCAACCACCACTGCTTGTTGAACCGCTCTGTCAGATTCGTCATGCCGCGTGTGAGCATTACCGCGAACGTGAACAAAATACCGATTGCACCGATATATACCAGCACCTGAACCGCAGCCAGAAACGGCGCACTGAGCAGCACAAACAACCCGGCGACACCGAACAGACTGACCATCAACCAGATCGCGCCACGCACCAGATTGCGGTTGCTGACCACACCAAACCCGCCACCCAGAGTTAGAATAGTAAAAAAGCCAAAAGCGAATGCTTGTGGTGTCAAACCTTCACCCAGATACATTCCATCTCTCCTTAGTCGCCTGCCGGGGCATGTACCATCTCGTCCATGTCGTCGATCTCATCGGCCAGTCGCTCGGCACGGAACTGGTTGCGAACCAGACTCATCGCCCCGGCGAACACCGCGACATTGCCCAACAGCAGGATCACGGTCTGCGGGATGTTGGCGATGAAGTCATTGGCCTCATCGACATCGGGCGCAATCCCCACTTCCTGCACAATCTTGAGCAGCAGCGCCACCATCAACAGGTTGACGATGGAAAGCGGTACCAGGAACTTCCAGTTGAACATCATTAACTGGTCGATGCGCACACGCGGCAGAGAGTTACGCAGCCAGAGCGAGACAAAATACCAGACAGAAGATTTAGCTATCAAGTAGGCCAGTGCCAGCAGGGGGGCTTCGTGTGCGAACGGTCCCTGCCACCCGCCCATGAACAGGACGGCTATTAAGACACCATTGGTGAACACATGCATAAATTCCCCGGCGAAGAACATGGCGAACTTCATACCGGAGTATTCAATGTTGTAACCTGCGACCAGTTCGGACTCAGCCTCGATCAGGTCGAAGGGCGCACGTCCTGTCTCGGCCTGGGACGAAATGAAGAACAGGAAGGCAGATAGCGGTACCATGAAGACGAACCACATGCCGGCCTGTGCTTCCACAATGCCGACCATGCTCATGCTGCCAGCCAGCATCACCGGCACCAGCAGTGACAGCGCCAGCGGCACTTCATAGCTGATTAACTGGGCAACGACACGAAAAGCGCCCAACAGGGCGTATTTGTTGTTGCTGGCCCACCCGGCCATGATGATGGACAGTGTGCTGATGCTGGCAACGGCCACGAAGTACAACGCCCCGATTTCGAGGTCAACGCCCACATGGTAGGGTGTGAGCGGGATGACTGCCCAGATCAACAGGACTGAACCGACCATGAGAACGGGTGCCATATTGTAGACGGGCCGGTCCACACCGTAAGGCGTGATGTTCTCCTTACCCAGAAGTTTGACCACATCCGCTATCGGTTGCAGCAAGCCCTGCGGTCCAACCCGATTCGGACCTACGCGGTCGGCAAAACGTGCGGCAACCTTGCGCTCAACCCAGATGAGCAAGATTGTCGTGAGCAGCGGGAATGTCGCGACCAGTACCACACCAAGCAGAATCACCAGGAAATCCGCCAGATCGGTGTTCATACCGGCGTCCACCAGACAACCGCTCAAATCGTTGATGCATTTTGTCTCGCGGAAAACGCCGTCCATTGCCCCCAGAATCAGGACACCGAGTACGACTACAATGACTAGAATGACTAAATTGCGACCCATACGGTCCCTCTCCTGTGTGTCAGACCCACTTCAGAGTGTTCTTACGCAAGGCATAGAGCAAGGCGTCGGTCAGCAAAAAGATGAACAACAATCCCGCACCAAACGCGAAGAAATCCAGTTGACCATAAGCCAGCGCCCAGGGGAACAAGAACACCATCTCGACATCGAAGATCAAGAAGATCAGGCCGTAGATGTAATACTGGACCTTGAACTGAACCCAGGTATCACCGACCGTTTCCACACCACATTCGTAGGTCGCCTGCTTGATCGCGTTGGGCTTGTTCGGACTCAGAACAACACCTAACACAATCGGCAGTGCTGGCAGCAGTGGGGCGACAACGAAGAAAACTCCGAGAAAGAGCCATTCGTTTAGAACATTCATGGAGATGTAACTCCTGAAAACTGACTGTAAAAATTCACACCGGCTGGCCGGCGTATGCCCTGATTGGGCATATTTCCTAAGATTTCCAGTGGAACGACGAGATTTTAGCACAAATGAGAGCAATACGAAAGCGGCCTTAGTTGCCCGTAAGCTTTCTCATCTTGCATTTAATCCCCTGCTCTCGTAAGGTAACGTGCAGTCGTCCGCACGGAGATTTTCTTTTTATGTGGGATGCATTTGTCGCACAGCAAACCAATGCCCACCTGCTCCAGCTTTCGGCCTGGGGCGACCTCAAAGCGGCGTTCGGTTGGGAAGTGGACCGGGTCGTCATGGAAGATGGCGGGCATGTTGTTGCTGGCGCACAGATTTTGTTCCGTCGTCTGCCACTAAGCAAAATGGCTTATGTGGCGATGGGACCCTACAACGCATCCCCTGACCTGTGGCGACAGATCGACCGGACGGCCCGCAAAAATGGTGCAGCTTTTCTCAAATGGGAGCCGGGTATTGTCACGGACTTCGACCCGACTGGTTTTCGTCCCAGCCCGCAGACGATCCAGCCACCGCGCACTATCCTGATCGACATCAGCGGCGATGACGACACCATCATGGGACGCATGAACCAGGGTACCCGGCGCAAAATCCGCCAGAGCTTGAAAAAAGGGATCACCTACTCCGAAGCCAGCCGTGAGGATGTGGCGAAGTTCAACAGCATCATGCAGGTCACGGGCGACCGCAAGGCGTTCGGCGTTCACGCACCGGAATACTACGCGATGGCCTATGACTTGTTCGTACCCGACCATGCCGCTTTGATCCTGGCGGAGCATGAAGACGATGTGCTGGCCGGGGTGATGGTCTTCGCTGTCGGCAACACTGCATGGTATATCGCCGGGGCCTCATCGCATGTCAAGCGCAATCTGATGGCGTCCTATGGTGTGCAGTGGCAGGCGATTCAGTGGGCCAGAGCGCGAGGCTGCACCTGCTACGATATGTGGGGCGTCCCCGATGAAGACGCAGAAACCCTCGAAGCGCACTTTCAAGAACGCACCGAGGGTCTGTGGGGAGTCTATGGTTTTAAGCGCGGTTGGGGCGGTGATGTCGTCCGCTCTGCTGGCGCATGGGACCGGGTATACAATCCGGTGATCTACCATGCCTACCGACTGGCGCTGAAAGCGCGTGCGCTACTCTGAGCAGTCGTTGCGCAGCGTCTCTCCGTTGATGATGCCCTCCATCCACTCAAACACATCGCGGTAACTCATCTGCCGGGCGACCAGATGTGAGATTTCCGTGTTAATCAACTCGGTCAGGCTGTTGCCCGCCTCGCAGTAGCGGCTCTTGAACAGATTGTGCGCGTCCATCGGCAGCGACCAGTCATCGGCACCCTGGACGATCAATGCCGGAATCTCGTTATAGACGGTGCCGGGATTGTTGATCTCGAAAAGTTCGTGCAGGGCCGGATAGTCTTCGGCCATTGTGTTGTTTTGCAGCGCCGCCAGGAAGCCAGGCCGGTACATCTCGTCGGCTCTGGCGCTGAAGTGACCGACCGCTTCAAACACACACATGCTCAGCACGTCGTCTTCCAGCGTCGGCAGCCAGTAATCGGCAAAGATTTCATCCAGATTCACTTTATCCTCGCCGTAGTAGTCAGCCCAGGCGTACATGCGATAGGTGGCAAGCTGTGGCAGGGTTTGCATATGGCTTTGCTGGTTGGTCACAGGCGCGTAACCAATGACACCGGCTACCGGCAGATCAGGCGCATAGTCTTCCCAGAGGTCTTTGGCGGCGAAAATCGACTGGCCGCCCTGCGAATAACCGGCGATGAACACCCTATCGTCGGGTGTGGCACCGGCTTCGATCTGGCCGGAGTCGTACAATTCATACACGGCCTTACCGGCGTCCAGCAGCACCCGTCCGGCCATCTCGGCCACGTAATACGGTTGGATGCTGTCGGGGTCGTTGAAGCCAGCGTAATCGGGCAGGATGGCGATATAACCCTGCGTGGCAATTGAAAGCATAAAGGCTCGATAGCTGCCCCAGTTCTGCACCGCCGGGTCCTCTTGCGAGGGCGCACATTTATCCACCAACCCACTCGAACCGGCACCAAACACATAGACGGGCAGCGGTCCCTCCGTCTGCGGGATATAGAGTTGGGCCAGAATCTCGATGGGTTCGCCGTCCTTGCCGGTACTCTCCAGACGCACGGTATATTCATCGACGGTGTACTGTGCATCCAACAGATGCTCCGGCGGGTAGAAGTTTTCGACAATGCGCTGGATGGTCTCGACGGAGTGTGTGGTGACAAATTCGCTTTCCAGAATATCACCACCGGCCAGAAGTAAGAGCAACGCCCAGATCAAACGCATAACATCTCTCCTTGCAATCAATGGCAAAGACAAGTCTAACGGCACATGGCCGCCTCACCTGTGATGGATGTCACTAAATTAACATGTAGAATGTAATTACTGGATCATGAGAGCCGCCAGTGCTTCATCCAGCGGGAGTTGCGGTGTCTCCGGCAGATCGCCGGTCTCAAGATCGCCCTGCCTTTGTACGGCCAGCATCCGGTTGGCAATTCGCTCCTGGCTTAGCCGGTTATAGCGGTCGAAATGCAGCGGCAGTTCACCATAATCAACCCATTCCAGACCATAGAGCGCCTCTTCGAATGTCTTGCGATAGGGTTCGTTCAGATTGAAGTCCAATGATTCTCCAGCATTAAGTGGGATCGTAATGACCGGGATGGGGTCATCGGCATCAAACTCGTAGATATGAGCCGAGCCAGATTCAGTGGATGGACGCGGATCAAGAACCAGAACGCGGTAGGCATGGTCGCCAGCGCCATTGATGGTCGGCGCGGACTCGTTGAGATAATCCAACTCAACGAAAACAATCCCCGATTCGACAACCATCAGCCGCTTGGTCCGATAGATGTCGTCGTCCTGTCCACCAGGTTTATTCGACGGTGACAGCAATTCGATCCAGGCGACCGGCTCACCCCGCTCATCAGACTGGTAAACGGCAACGGCGACATAATCCTTCTCAGAACGCGGACTCAGCGCCAACGCATCAGGGATAGGCATAACAAGGGTCCCGCCACCAGTGGGGACCGGCGCAAGATTTGATCGCATTGGGTCCAGGTCGAAGATAGTCACGTCGGATTCGGGACGACGCATGGGTTCATCCAACCGCCGAATCTGCAATGACGCTTCCAATGCGGTTGTGTAACCGAGCGGCAACAGACTCGCTTTGAGCAGCTTGTAAATGTCGGTGATGTGTGTCGTATGAAAACTGCTCCAACCCCCTTCCGCCTGGAATCGACTGTGCAGATGGGCGTTGATCCCCCGATACTGGTTGCGCATGCTTTGAATAACCATAAACCTATTCTATGCGGCACGGACGCTTTGCGCTATGCTTCCTCGCTATGATCGTTGAGACAATCACCGACCGCGACACCTGGAACAACAACCTGCGAATCCTGCCCCACGCCCATATCCTGCAAACCTGGGAATGGGGAGACTTCAAGCAGGCCACCACCGGCTGGACACCGACTCGACTGATGTTCCGCCAGGATGAGACCGTGCTGGCGATGGCGTCCTTGCTGGAACGGCGTATCGGTCCGCTGCGCGTGATCTATGTGCCGAAGGGACCGGTTTTTCAATCTAATGCACCAACAGCCGATGTCCTAAGCCATTTAGAGCGGCAGGCACGCGCCGCAGTCTGGCTGAAAATCGACCCGGACATCGTGGCGGCCACCGGCGAAGACGACAACCAACCTGATCCCGACGGCACCGCGTTCATCGAACTACTGAAGCAGCGCGGCTGGCGCTCTTCCGCCGATCAGGTGCAGTTTCGCAACACCATCACCATTGACCTGACCCGCAGCGAGGACCAAATTCTGGCCGCCATGAGCCAGAACACACGGCGCAAGGTGCGCACTGCCGCCAAGAAAGACGTCACCATCCGTGAGGGCAGCACCGCTGACCTGGATACGCTGTACCGGCTTTATCGCGTGACCGGCGAGCGCGACGATTTTCTCATCCGGCCACCCGACTACTACCGGCGAGCATGGCAGGATTTCATCGAGGCAGGACTGGCCCATGTCCTCATAGCTGAACTGGACGGTCAGGCCATCGCCCATGTCATTCTGATGCACTTCGGACAGAAATGCTGGTACTTCTACGGTGCGTCGTCCAACGAGGAGCGCAACCGGATGCCCAATTACGCGCTACAATGGGAAGCGATGCGTTGGGCGAAAAAACAGGGCTATTCGGTGTATGATATGTGGGGCGCACCGTCCGTGTTTGACGAAAGCGACCCCATGTGGGGTGTCTACGGCTTCAAGCGCGGCTTTCGCGGGACCGTCACCCGTTACGTAGGCGCGTGGGATTACGCCCCGCTGCCGCCGCTCTACACAGCCTATACCCGGCTGTGGCCTCGAATCCTTCAATGGATGCGCGGAGGATAAGCATGAACCAATTCATTGACACCAACGAACTCGCCGTTGCGGTTGCCGTCGCGGTTCAGGCCTTTCTGGTGCTGTTCTGGATCATCTCACCGTTGATGGGAAGTATCATGTGGAAAGGCATCCGGCGAGGACCGGTATTCGTCCTCATTCTGATGCTGTCGCTGCTGGTGTTCAATATCCTTTTCGTCGGATTAACCTACCTGCTGCAACAGCAGATGGCAGATACCCCCGCCGGGATTCTGGCGGTCACCCTCACCGCCTTGATTGTCATTCCGTCCAGCGCCTATGCCATCTGGCTCAACCGGGACACCGACACCGGCCTGCAACGCGAGATCAAACATCTAAATCAAGAGCATATCGTCGCTTCCCCATTCGAGGAACGGCGGCGCGAGAGGTTGAAAAAGAAACGTCGTGATTAAGACACCACTCGAACACAAAATTGTCCGCAGCAACGGTATTTCCTTTCATATGGTCCAGGCCGGTCCCGAAGACGGTCCGCTGGTGATCCTGCTGCACGGATTTCCCGAATTCTGGTATGGTTGGCGACACCAGATTGACACGCTGGTCGGCAGCGGATTCCGTGTATGGCTGCCCGATCAACGCGGATACAATCTGTCCGATAAGCCCACCGAAATACGCGATTACCGCATCGATAATCTGGTCGAGGATGTGGTTGGGTTCATTAAGAGCAGCCATCGCCAGGATGTGCGGCTGGTCGGTCACGATTGGGGCGGCTATGTCGCCTGGTGGACGGCCCTCAAACACCCCGACCTCATTCACCGGATGGCGATTCTCAACATGCCCCACCCCTATGTCTTTCTGCGCACGCTGCGCAAAGACGGGATGCAAAAGCTCATGAGCGCCTATATCGGCTTCTTCCAGATGCCGACCGTTCCGGAGGCGCTGTTCCGCGCTGCCGGTTCGCGGCTGGCGATGATGGGCATGCGACTGAGTGGCAAAAATGACACCTTCTCCAGAGACGATGCCGCCGCCTACCAGAAAGCATGGACCGAACCCGATGCGGCGCAGTCCATGCTGAACTGGTACCGTGCCGCTGTGAAGTATCCGGCGGAAGCGCCGGCAGATTGGCGCGTCAAAGTGCCGACCATGCTGATCTGGGGGTCACAGGATCGCTTTCTGCACAGCAAGATGGCCCAACCGAGCATCGATCTGTGTGATGATGGACGGTTGGAAATCATCAAGGACGCCACGCACTGGGTCCAGCACGATGAAGCCGATACCGTTAACCGGCTGCTGATCGAGTGGCTATCGGTTTAGCGTCTCGGTGCCAATGAAGTAAGCGCCCACACTCTGGCCGGTGATGCCGAGAATGCGCACCCGGTAGATGCCGGTCTGCTGGATGAGGCATTCAAAGGTGGTGTTGCCCTGCCCACCGAGCAGTCCCTCCTCACCCAGGAAACGGCACTCATCTGGCTGGACGATCTGATCGGTGGGGTCCAGGATGATGACGTTGCGTGTCACATCGGCGGCACTCACCGACATAAACTGGACATAACCGAGTATCTCATCTCCGGCAATCGCCTCAAACGTATATTCATGGTTATAGCCATGATCGAGGACATCCACACCTTGCGATGGTGCGTCCTTGCTCTGTGACGGTTGGATGGTCGCGGCTGCGTTGGCGATGTCCTCAATTGGCACACCATCGATCTGGCGCACAGGAGCGGTCCCGCCGGTCAACTCCGCCAGCGTGCCGATAAAGCCGGGAAATAGACCGATCAGGCTGAAGGTGAACAGAGCGCACGATAGATTAAGAACCACAACCATCGCACAACCGAAGCGCCGCCAACCACGCTGGCGGTCACGGCGCTTCTCGGCCTGGGAGCGCACATGCGTACCGGCCTTTTCCAGCCGGTACTGCTCCAACTGCTGGCGTGATCGCTCGTCCTCCTCCCGGACAAGCGGTTCACGGGTGATGACAGACTCCACCTGCTGCATCTTGGAGAGCATCCGGTTGGCCCCAGGGTGCCACTCATCCAATGCCAGCGCCTTTTTCAGGCAGGCGATCTTCTGGTCCTCGCGTTCGACCGCGTGTGCCGCCAGGAACCAGGCATCGGCGGACTGCTGGTCGCTGGTCAGCACCGGCTTGAGCAGTTGACGGGCGCGGGTACGATCACCCGCCTTGATGGCCTCGGCAGCACGCTGGAGACGGTCTTCCACAATCCATTCCCCCCTGTTCTGTTTATTCCGCTGGCAGAACCGTGAAGGTGCTGCCCTTACCCCGCCCATAGACATCCGGGAAGTAGAACTCGCGTCCGGTCGGCGGAATGACGTTAAACGTACCCTCCAGGCCGGGCCGGATGGTATAGACATATTCGTAAGTTCCGGCGGGCAGATAGGTGCTGTTCAGAACGACCTTTTCGTCGCGGAAGTCGATATTGCTGAACCACCACCAGCCCCAGCCCCGACTCAACGGATCGTCCGAGTCCAGGCCGGGCCGCGTGCCGATTTGCTGGCTGGTCGTTAAACCGGGATCGACCGGGTCGGCACCTGCCGGGATCGGGTCCTCAATGACGACATAGTGCAGGTCATTGGGCGCGATGATGGTCAGGCGCACCTGAACCACTTCACCGATCCGGGCCGAGTCGATACTGCGGTTGTCCGGGTCATCCAGCAGCGTGTAGCGCCGCTCGATGATGATGCCGCGATTGACCGGCTCTATCTCCGGCACCGGCAGGAAGTTGCGCAGATACGCGGTGTAGTACAGGTTGCCATCACCGGCACTGCGTCCGATCATCAGATCGTTGGCCCGGTCGCCGAACATATCGGCCACGTCAAACACCAGCCGCTCAGATTCCGTTACCGTGCCGGGTACAGCCTGCGCAGCGAAGCGCTGCTCACCGTTGAAGCTGACAGCATACTCGTAGCCGGGTTGCAGTTCGCCGCTGAGTGTCATCCAGTCGGTCAGTGCCATGACCGCCCAGGCTGTCTCCTGGTTGGTCTCCCAGGCATCGGCATCGCGGGCCACCATCAGCCAGCGGACTACATTGGGGATCAGATCGCTGTCCGGCTGTAACTGGATCAACGCCTGCAGAGCCATCGCCGTCGTGCGTGTATCGGTGTTCCAGTTCCAGAAGTCACGGTCGGCTTCCTCCCAGTGGACGCCGTTGGCACTGACGATGGCGTCGTTGAGCAGATCGGAGACCAGCGTGTCGATACGCCCGGTGTCGCCGCCCATATCCAGACCGATTGCCAGCAGCGCCTTGGCGTAGATGCTCAGGCGTTCGCGACTTTCAAAGAACGTGGTCATGCGTGGAATATCGGGCGCACCCGACCGCGCCAGCGCATACAGGATGAACACCTGCCGGTCCAGCCGCCACGCTTCGATGTTCAATCGCGGCGTGATAAACTGCTCGCGCAGGAAGTTTTGAGCGCGGTCGATCACTGCCGGATCGACGGCAAAACCGGATTCGAGGGCTTCGCTCAGGCCGATGACCGCGTAAGCCGTCACCAGCGGGTTGCTCTCATCCTGGACGAACCAGCCCCAACCACCATCGACTTTTTGCTGCGCATAAAGCCGCTGAATGGCGACCTGGACCAGATTGTCGAGTGTCGCTTCCAGGGCAGGATCACCCATACCCGTCTGCGTCAGCGCCCGGTAGGTCATAACATTGGGCAGGAAACGGCTGACCGTCGCCTCGATGCTCTCGCCGGAATACAGCCGCAAGTAATCCAGGGCTTCCAGCGCCGTCGCCGCCAGCGAGGTATCCACCTGGACGGTGAGTTCACCCTGGGCGTTGGCGTAGCGTTCCGGCAGCACGATACTCTCGGTCACGGTACCGGCCTCGCGCAGCAGACCGCCCGTGCCGACGATCTCCGGCACCTCATAACGATAGACTGGCAGCAGTCGGTCCTCGCCCTGGCCCAGCGGCGGCTTGCTGGCGTCGGCGTAGTCGTCACTGCGGGCGAAGAAGGTCAGGTCCACGCTGGCAACATCGTCCACTGTCACCAGCCAGACAACGCGCTCGCGTCCACCTGCGGGGATGACAACCGTCTGTGCCGCCGCATCCTGGAAGGTGACACCGGTGGCCTCAATACCAATCTCGACCGTCTGTGCCGACCCGGTATTGTTGTTGACGACCGCCAGCAGTTGCACCTCATCACCGACGACGAAGAAACGCGGCGTCACCGGACGCACCAGCAGCGGTTTGGTGCTGAGAAGATCGAACGTATCCTGCCCCACCAGCATCTCGCCATTATTGTCGTTGGTCACGGCCCGTGCATCCAGACGCCATGTTGTCAGGTTGTCGGGCAGCGTCACCTCGAAGGTGGCATTACCATCAGCATCAGTGACGAGATCAGCCTGCCAGTAAGCGGTATCGACAAACTCCTCGCGGATGTCGAAGATACCGCCCTCACCAAAACCACCGCCACCGCCTTTGATCGTATCCAGCACGGTCTGCGTAATCTGGTCGGTGTTGATCGTCAGCGGTGTCGAAGTCCGCACGGAGAGGCGCTGGCGTCCATAGAAGAAGTCCAGAATCGGCTCGCTGTTGGCGTCCCCAATCGAGAGCGAGGCCAGATCGGTCAGGCCAACACCGACCTCAGCGGCGACCGGTTCGCCGGTATAGTCAGTAGTCGTCACGGTATAGGTGACGGTATCGCCGGGTCCGGCCTGCTCAGCGTCGGTCTGCACGTCGATGGTGATGGCCTTGCGTGAGTTATCGACCGTCAGGCCGATCAAACCCATGCGGAAAGCGGCCACCGGGTTCGTCTCGTCCACGCCTTTCACCAGGAAGACGCTGACAAACACGTTAGGGGCCATATCCGGCGTAATGGGCAGTCGGTAGACATAGGAGTTGCTCTCCATTGTAAACCGCTCCGAGAGCAGCACATCGCCGCGTTCAACGGTGACGAGTGCTTCGGTCGCTCCCTGGAACGGTGATGTAATCAGAATCTCCGCCGTGTCGCCCACCTGGTAGGTGTCGCCATCGGTGATAAGATCAATCCGGTTGCTGTTCTGCTGCCGCCAGGAGACATATTCGCGGCTGCTCACCCATAGTGTTGTCGAAGCCCGGACGGTGTTACCCGCCTCATCCACACTGCTGATTTTGACCTTGAAGATACCGCCGTTAGGCGGGATGAAGACATAATCGACACGACCACCGTCACCGGATGTGATCTGCGCCGTCGTGACCGGAATCTCCTCCACCTCCCAGGTCCAGACGGTACGCCCGGAGGGGTCCTGTTCCTGTACACTGGACCAGCGACGCTCGACAATCTCAACATCAATCTCCTGGCCGGCGACCGGGTCACCCTCCCAATCGACGGCGATGAATTCCAGCGTCGTATCCTGGCCGGCATTGCTGACGTAGCTGCGCGGACGCGCACCGATATAGACCAATCCCTGATGAACGATGACGCTGCTGCGTCCGGCCACCGACTGGTCGCTCTCGTCACGTACAACAGCTTCGATAGTGAAGCGCTGGCTCTGGGTGGCGTCTTCCAGGTCGGCGGGAACTTCCACCACAAAGCGACCGTCCCCATCGGTGATCCCTTCACCGCTGGCGATCAGGCCGCCGCTGCTGCCGAAGAACTCACCCGGCCCGCCATCGGGACTGGAGTCGGTGAAGTCGAAGCGACCGCCAGGGCCGTCGTACTCGAAGTAGTACGGGTCGGCGATGACATTGTATTCGACCGTCGCGTCGGAGACATTGCCGCCAAAGAAATAGGTGCTGTCGAAGGCGACCTGGACGGTCTCGCCCTGCACCACCTCATCGGCGACCGCTTCTGCTTCCACCTGGAACTCCGGCAGGCGGTATTCGGCGACGTTGAAGAACACCGACCCACCTTCGCGACGGTATTCATGTTGCGACGGCAGCGAGACCTCAATGCGGTAGAAACCGAGCGGCGCGTCGGGGTCCAGGTTGAGCGTATCGCTGAAAGTGCCAAACGGCGTCAGCGGCAGGTTC
>CAYQJO010000048.1:0-17431 GCA_964417785.1 uncultured Anaerolineaceae bacterium
ACCAGAACGTACCCAAAACCAACACGACACTGCCAACGCTGGTCATTGACGCTAAAGGGCTGAATCTACTGAAAAAAATAGATGAGTGGTGGAATTTGTTACCCGAAAACACCATCATCACACCCCATCCCGCCGAAATGGCGCGACTGGCACAGATGGAGACCGGGGACATTCAGGCAAACCGCTGGCAACTGGCCGTCGAGAAGGCCGCTAAATGGCATGTGATTGTGGTCTTGAAAGGAGCGCACACGGTCGTCGCCGCGCCCGATGGACAGATGATGGTTATGCCCTTCAACACAGATGCGCTGGCAACAGCCGGTACCGGCGATGTGCTGGCAGGGCTGATCACCGGACTGCTGGCGCAGAAAGCTGAACCGTTTTCCGCAGCCGTCACAGGTGCATATCTGCATGGTCTGGCCGGTCAACTGGCGGGAGAAGCAGGCCACAACCGCAGCGTCATTGCCAGCGATGTGCTGAATACCATACCCGATGCCTGGAAACGGCTTTAGCCATCCATACCCAGTTCCGACCGGCGGCGTCGAGCGGCTTCTTTACCTTCCGCGATACTCTCGCTGACCGGATCGGAAGGGGTTACCGCCTCCAGTTTGCCGCGAATAGTGCCTCCGGCATCCGCAAGTTGCTCGCGGGTCCGCTTCAGATTCACACGCGGGCCTTTGAATAAGGCAACAACACCGCCCACCAGAAGACCATAGAAAAATCCGGAAAACACCTTACCGTCGTCTATGCGTTTCTTATTCGCCACTGGTGATTTCCTCTCTGGGATTTCTGCGAATGGCACGACGGATTCCGGCGAGTTCACGGACAAACACCACAAATCCAGCGAAAAACGCCTGGAAGCGTATCAACGGCGCGGACACATTCTTGCCCACGAACTGCGCCGTCCCTTTGGCGGTATTGAGTGTCTCTTTGGTATCGGTGACAATAGGCGCAATCTCGTTCTGAATCATCACGATCAGCCGCGTGACCTGTAAGATTAACACGGTGAGTGCCAGAATGATGAGGATCGCTTCTAACGCCATGATGATAATCACAACATCCCGGATGACCCCAATGGTCTCGGCTGTGCTTTCCGGATTGGTCGAGACCAGGGCGATCACCAATCCAATCGCAAACGGAAGCACGATGACAGCGACCAGACCGGCGGCAGCCATCATGAGATAGCGCTTAAAGTTGTTGCTGTCTTTCTCTGTTTCGTTTTCGTTGACTGCCATATTTGTCCTTAGCGCGAAGTCCTGCGTCTGGATGTAAGTGCCTGGGCAAAGATGAGCAAGATCACCGCCATGAATGTCGCCGACAGAAAATGCAAGGCTCCAACATTCATCAGGCTGACATCCAATAAAACGCCAGTGAAATGTCCTGCCGCGAAACCACACCAACCGCAGAGCAAGAAGATCGCCAGTCGTCGTACATCACCACCCAGCAGCAGATGAAACCCTGCACCCAAAAGCGTTGCAAAAACAAAACCAAAAGTCAGGGTTGGTCCTGGCACCTCTACCTCAAGAGCCTGATGTGGTACAATTCGGATGATAGTGTAGCATAAACTACCTGTTTCAGCACGCGCACAAATTCATGCATACCATAGACCAGAGAATACTCATTCCAAGTTCACGCGATTTCGTCTGGGATTATGTCAGCGAAATCACTAACAACTCACAATGGCAGACCAGTTGCCAGGATGTCCGCTTCCTGACTCAATCCCAGAAAGGTCAGGGCATCCGCTGGCGCTATAGCGTCGGCAGCCGCCGTGATTTTGTCATTGAAGTCACGGCCTGGTACGATGGTGCAGGCTATGAATACACCATCGTCGATGGCGTTACCTACAAGCAAAATCGCGGTCGTATCCGCCTGCAAGAGATCGCTGAAGGCACCATCGTCCAGTGGACCTTCATCTACGAGCCAAAAGGGCTGCTCGGCAACATGCGCAATTCGTTGATGACTCGGCGCAGCGTCGAGCAGTCGATCATCGAGAGTCTGTGGGCGCTCTGGCGCATCATCACAGACAAACAGCGGCAGGACGGTGAGCAAAACTTCACCGCCAAGTCGTTGATGCGTGATGCACCCGATGTCGAAGAGCGCTCAAAATACAGACCCCGTCATAGCATATCGAGCTATACCGACGAACCACCACCGCTCATTGAAGAACCACCAACCGCTGAGGGTGACACCCGTCCGCGTCCAGATGAAGTTGTCCCATCGACGATCAACGACGAGCCAGATTTCCTGACATCGGTCGATTCGCCCTTCGCCCCACCCAGACCAGTCGAGACGCTGGCACCCATTGAGGCGGACAAACCTGAACAACCACCCATCGAAGCGACACCGCCACCACCCATAGAGACCACCGCTGATTCACCGGTACAATCTGCACCGTCACCCATCGATGAGAAACCACCGGCTGCCGAACAGCGGTCCCAGCAATACGGGCCAGCGCCTATCCCGGAACCCCGCGACGAACCACCTGCCCGCGACCTCTCGGATGAGGATACTTCGACTATCAGCGTATTTGAATTGTTCGGTTTGCCGAAACCGAGTGAAACCCAGGAGATCGAGGCAGTCACACTGGAAGCCGACCCTATCACAGCGCCCCCAACGGACCCAGCACCTGCACCAACGCTGCCACCCGCCGAAGGCCGGATAGGTTGGCGCTTGCGCTACCGCAGCACTTTGGTGAAGCTGCGTCGTCCACAATAAAAAACGCCGTGAAAGTTCATTCACGGCGTTTCTCTGGGTGGGTAATGGGACTTGAACCCACAGCCTTCTGTGCCACAAACAGACGCTCTGACCAATTGAGCTATACCCACCATCTCAATAACGGAATTATAGCATGGTCCCACATGAATTGCCTAGACCCTTTTTCGTGCAATCAACACCAATGCTACACTGCGCGAACAATCCTCATGGACCAGCTCGGTCTCAAATCCGTGATCGTGGAACGGCTTGAGTAGCGTCTCCATCGCCCCTTCACGCTGGCCGGTAATGCGATACAGCAGTTCCAGCGTATTCTCGGCTGCCCCCCGTCTCACAAATGTCCCACTGGGGACAATCACCAGCATCCCATCATCAACCAGTACACGACGAATTTCGCTCAATGTGTCCGATTGGATGATAAATGGCGTAGGAAACGTGGAAACGACCACAGAGAAGCGCTGAGCGGCAAATGGAAGCTGTTGTGCGCGTCCCTGAACCAGTGTCGATATCAGACCAGACCGGCGGAGCTTGCGCCGCGCAATCCGTCCCATGCTAGTCGAGAGATCGTAGCCAACCGTCTCATAACCGGCTCGCTTAAGATCGATTTGCAAGTCGCCAGTGCCGTGTGCCAGTTCCAACACACAACCATCAGTATGCAGATATTTCAGGGCAGCACGCTGCCAGCAGTGCCACGCCCCCAGCGAGACGACCTTACTGACAGTATCGTACGTAAACGCCATCTCATTGTAGAGCAAGCGGAAGCCAAAACGCACCGCCGACCACCAGAGCTTACTGGCTGAGCGCATCCCGGATGGCTTTCGGTTGATCGGTGATAATGGCATCCACACCCAGATCATGCAGCCGCCGCGCCTCATCGGCGTCGTTGACCGTCCACACATTGACCGCCCGACCGGCTGCATGGGCCGCTGCCACAAATTCGGCATCAACCAGCGAATAATGCGGGTGTTCCGCCTCGTAAGTCAGGTCCTTTGCCATCTGGATTACCTCGTCCGGCACTTCATCGCTGAAAAGGTAACCCAACCGAACCTGGGGCATGATCTCGCGGAAACGCTTCAGCACCAGCGGGTTAAAAGACGACACAATCACCCGGTCAGATATGCCGTACTGCTGCACGATACGGGCAACAGCCTGCTCGACCCCATCCCCGGCTATTGACATCGACTTGATCTCGACATTGATGTGGAGTTGCTGCCCAACCACCTCAAATACTTCATCCAGCGTCGGAATACGCACACCAGCGAACTCCGGCGCAAACCAATTTCCAGCATCCAGTGCTTTTAGCTCCGCCAGCGTCATTTCACTGACCGTACCCGTGCCACCGGTAGTGGAATCGACAGTGAAATCATGGATGACCACCACCGCACCGTCTTTTGTGATGTGAACATCCAACTCCGTGCCATCGGCACCCTGGTCAACCGCAAGCTCAAAAGCTGGCAGTGTATTGGGCGGCGAATCCGCCGCTGCCCCACGATGACCGTAAATGGCCGTCATTTGCGCTCTCCGACCTGGACTTCATTGCCTACAACTCGCACCGCATAACTGGCGACATCGGTATAAGCCGGTGGAGACAGAACTTTGCCCGTTTTCACATCAAACTGCGCTCCATGACGCGGGCATTCCACGATATGGCCTTTCAGCGGACCTTCCGCCAATGGGCCGCCATCATGGGTACACACATCCTCAATGGCATAGTATTCACCATCGACGTTATAGACCGCCACCCAGTGATCGTTAATATCCACAACAATTGGCTCACCGCCCGGTTCAAACTCATCAGTTGTACCGACTGTGACAAATTCACTCATTCGTCATCCTCATCCTCAAGCTTGCGCCAGTAATCCAGACCATGCAGGCTGACTTGCAGCGCTTTCAATCCCAACAGCGCACACTTCACCCGATTCTGCGAGATGGGGATACCGAGCAGTTCATATACATGCTCCTTGCTGATCTCTTTGACGTCGCCCACCGTCTTGCCGATGATTTCCTCACCCAGCATCGAGGCCGCCGCCTGACTGATGGCACATCCTTCGCCATCCCAACCGACCGCCGTGATGACATTGTTCTCATCAATTTGCAGGGTCAGCCGCAGACGATCCCCACACATCGGATTATTAACCTCATAATCGACCGTCGCCGGGTCCAGTACGCCAGTGTTTCGCGGATTCATCCCGTGATCCAGGATGTTCTCGCGATACATGCTATCCATGATTACTCCCTGAAAACAACTGCTTGGCACGATACAGCGCGTCGATAAACTGATCGACTTCTGTATTCGTATTATAGAGATAGAAACTCGCTCGTGTCGATGCATTCACCGACAAACACGCATGCAGTGGCTGCGCACAATGATGGCCGGCACGTACCGCCACGCCTTCCGCATCGAGGACCTGTGCCAGATCATGCGGATGGATGTTATCGAGGGTAAAGGCCGCCACTGCGCCGCGTTGATCTGCCACCGGGCCAAAGATCGTCACACCGGGAACCTCTTCCAGTCGCTCCATCGCATACTGGATAATCGCCTGCTCGTGGGCATGAATGGCCTCCATACCGATAGCGCTCAGATAATCGACGGCTGCACCCAACCCTATCGCTTCCGCGACACTGGGTGTTCCGGCCTCAAACTTATACGGCAGATCGTTCCACTGGCTGCCATCCAGCGTCACCGTCGAGATCATGTCGCCACCGCCCATCCAGGGCGGCATCGCGTCCAACAACTCGCGCTTGCCATAGAGAATACCGATTCCAGTGGGACCGATCATCTTGTGGCCGCTGAAGACATAGAAATCGGCGTCAACCGCACGGACATCGACCGGCAGATGTGGTACCGCCTGCGCACCGTCAACCAGCGCCAACGCACCGGCGTCGTGCGCCAACCGCACAATCTCCTGTACCGGGTTGATCGTCCCCAGCACATTCGATCCATGCATGACCGTCACCAGCTTCACCTGGTTCTCGCTCACCATACGGGCATACTCATCCATGTCGAGCAAACCGTCGGCGGTGATTGGCACGAACTTCAGGTCAAACCCTCGTTCCGCCGCCAAAAGCTGCCAGGGTACGATATTGGAATGGTGTTCCATTTCAGTCGAGAGTACCACATCACCTGGTTGCAAATTGGCACGTCCCCAGGTATACGCAACCAGATTGATGCCTTCCGTCGTCCCGCGTGTAAAAACCACCTCGCGCCAGCTACGGGCATTGATGAAGTCCCGAACCTTTTTCCGTGCTCCTTCATATGCCGCTGTCGCCTCCTCACTCAATTTATGAATGCCGCGATGCACATTGGCATGATAGCGCCGGTAATAATCGCTCATGGCGTCGATCACCTGATTCGGGCGCTGGCTGGAAGCGGCATTGTCCAGGTAGATCAGCGGTTTTCCAGGGCTGTGTTCCTGGTGGAGTATGGGAAAATCAGCACGGATAGCGTCAACATCATACATCAGTACGGGTCCTCTAGGTTAGCTTTATGTAATTTTAAACAGAGGCACGTCTGTGTAACAAGACGCGCCTCTGCATGATTTTGTATTTAACACCCGGCCAGTCGGATCAATCAGCCGAGTATCTTGGCCTCAATCGCGCTCTGCAGCCGTTCACGTACTCGCTCAAACGGGATACGTTGTAGCAGTTCATCGAAGAAGCCGTCGATCACCATCAACTGCGCCTCATTGCGTGAAATACCCCGGCTCATCAGATAATAGATCGGCTCTTCTTCAAGCGTCCCGAAGGTCGCCGCATGTGAACAGGCGACATCGTCTGCTTCGATTTCCAGACCGGGAATGCTGTCCATGCGCGTATCGTCACTCAACAGCAGATTGCGGCATACCTGGAAACCGTCGATCTTTTGCATCTTCGGCAGCGACTTAATCATCCCCTGCCATACCGTGCGGGCCTGATCTTTGCCAGCACCCTTGAACAGCAGGTCAGAAGTCGTCAGCGGCGCATTGTGGTTCTGCTGTGTATCCAGGTCAAAATGCTGGTTCTTATCCGCAAAGAAGAAACCAGACATCCGACCGTTAGCGCCAGGCCCGTCGATTTCCAGTTCCATATAGGCTTTGGTCAGCTTGCTGCCCATCACACCGGCGATCCAATCAAGTTGGCCGTCACGGCCCACCCGTCCGCGCTGGTGACTGAATTCGTAGGTGTTACGATTCCAGTCCTGGAGCGCGACGTAGGTCAGATTACCGTTGTCACCCACCAGAAGCTCGGTCGCACCGATATAGGTGGACTGGGCCTCGCCATCGGCAGAAGCATACTCGACCTGCATGGTCGCCTGGGCATTCTCCTCCACGACCACCAGAACGTGACCCAATGTTGCACCACTGTGAAGGTTATACATCACCACATGCAGCGGCAGTTCCGCCACCACATTGCGCGGCACATACAGGAATACGCCATGTGTCCACATTGCCCCATGCAGCGCCGCGAACTTGCCGTCGGTTGGCTGAACAGCGCGGGTCATCAGATTGGCCCTGACCAGATCGGGGTGTTCGCGCACCGCCGTCTGCAAATCGGTAAAAATCACGCCTTTGCTGGCGAGTTCCCCGGCAAACTCATAAGACACAATCTTGCCATCCACGAACATTAGTGTACCGCCTTCGCCGTCGCCCAACAGCGGTTCCCGGTTCGCCAATGGCACCGTCTCGACAGTGGCACCGTTGGACGAGGCCAGCTTATCGGCCTCGTCCCAGCGGATGCTGCGGTAATCCGTCCTCCGCCACTCTTCATCTCGGAGGGTCGGCATGGGCATGGCTTCGTACTGCTCCCAGGCAGCCAGCCGCGCTTCTAGCAGCCACTGCGGCTCGTTATTGGCTTTGCTGATTGCTTCAACATCTGCCCGCTTATAGCTGGGGGCAGCGTTGGAACGACGTCTTGCTACGACCACATTGTCCTCCTTAACCAATCGAGCCTTCAAGCTGAATCTGGATCAGGCGGTTCATCTCCAACGCATATTCCATCGGGAGTTCTTTCACCAGCGGTTCCAGGAAACCGTTCACCACCATCGCATTCGCCTCGTCCTCGCTCAGGCCCCGGCTCATCAGGTAGAAGAGTTGATCTTCACCCACCTTGCTGACCGACGCTTCGTGACCCATCGTGACGCGCTCGTTCTCAATCTCGATATACGGGTAAGTGTCGGACCGACTGGCATCGTCCAGCAGCAGCGCATCACACACCACATTGCTCTTGACGTTCTCGGCATCTTCCGCCACCTTCAGCAAGCCGCGATAGCTGGCACGCCCGCCGTCCTTACTGATCGACTTGCTGATAATCTGGCTGGTGGTGTTGGGGGCCAGATGTGTGATCTTGGCACCAGCATCCTGGTGCTGGCCCTGGCCCGCAAAGGCAATTGAGAGAACCTCGCCGTGTGCACCCTCTTCCTTGAGGATAACCGCCGGGTACTTCATGGTAAGCTTACTACCGAGATTGGCGTCCACCCATTCCATGGTCGCATTCTTATACGCTTCAGCCCGCTTGGTCACCAGGTTATAGACGTTGTTGGACCAGTTCTGGATCGTCGTGTAGCGGCAGCGGCCACCTTCCTTGACGATAATCTCCACCACAGCGCTATGTAGGCTGTCGGAGCTATAGGTCGGGGCGGTGCAGCCCTCTACATAGTGAACATAAGCACCCTCATCGACGATAATCAGGGTGCGCTCAAACTGGCCCATGTTGCGGGTGTTGATGCGGAAATACGCCTGAAGCGGCATCTGGACATGCACACCCGGTGGCACGTAAATGAACGAGCCTCCCGACCACACCGCCGTATTCAGTGCGGCGAACTTATTGTCGTTATAGGGGATCGTCTTGCCGAAGTATTCGCGCACCAGTTCGGGATGTTCACGCAGGCCAGAGTCCATGTCCATAAAGATCACACCCTGGGATTCCAGGCTTTCTTGGACGTTATGGTAAACCGACTCCGAGTCGTACTGCGCACTCACACCCTGAAGGTATTTCTGCTCAGCCTCGGGGATACCCAGGCGGTCAAATGTCCGCTTGATCTCTTCCGGCACCTCATCCCAGGTTCGACCGGCATGATCCGTCGCTCGCATGAAGTAGTAGATGTCGTCAAAGTTAATTTCATCAAGCAGACCACCACCACCCCACTGTGGCATGGTGCGTGAGGCAAAATGCTCATACGCTTGCAGCCGGATTTCAGTCATCCATTCCGGCTCGTTCTTCAGTTCGCTAATGGCACGAACGGTCTGAACATCCAGGCCCTTCTCACTGGCATAAGCGTATTTAACGTCGTCGTCGTGGAAACCGTAGGTTTCGTCATAATCAGTACGCACACCGCGTAATGACTGTTCTTCATTGGTAAGCTGCTTTTCACTCTGAACAATATCGACCATCGTCAGTCAGTCCTTTACATTAAACCATACAAAATTACTGAGGGAGCGCGTACTTTTCACGGATCCAGTCATATCCCGACTCTTCCAGCTTCAGCGCCAGTTCCGCGCCGCCGCTCTCAGCGATCCGCCCTTCATACATGATATGGACAAATTCGGGCTTGATGTAGTTGAGAATACGCTGGTAGTGGGTAATAACCAGCACACCGAGTCCAGGTCCCATCAAGGTATTGACACCTTCAGACACGATGCGCAGTGCGTCAATATCCAGGCCAGAGTCGGTTTCATCCAAAACAGCAATGCTCGGTTCCAACGTCGCCATCTGCAACACTTCCGCACGCTTTTTCTCACCGCCGCTGAAGCCCTCGTTCAGATAGCGACCAGCAAAGCTGTGATCAACATGTAACTGGTCCATTTTTGAACGCAGCAGGCGTGTAAACTGCGGGACCGGAATACCCTTGCTCTCCGGGTCTTCAGCTTTCATCCGGGCGTTAATCGCACTGCGCAAGAACTTCGCCAGCGTCACACCAGGAATAGCGACCGGATACTGAAACGCCAGGAACAGGCCAGCACGGCTGCGCTCATCTGGCTCCATTTCCAGAACATCCTCGCCATCAAGCAGAATTTCCCCACCGGTGACTTCATATGCTGGGTTACCCATCAACACATTCGCCAGGGTGCTTTTACCGGAGCCGTTTGGCCCCATCAATGCGTGAATTTCGCCCTGTTTGATCGTCAGGTTAACGCCGCGAAGAATCTCTTCTTCTTCACCTTCGACCACACAGTGCAGGTTGCGGATTTCAAGTGTTGCGCCCATGAGGGGTGCTTCCTCCTACCATCTTCTCACGGTTGTTTAATGTATGTTAACTTTATTGTGTACCCGAAGGTATTTCACATTTTGAGTATATCAGGCGGATGTACTGGTGTCAATATTTATGATATTTATTGTAAAAATTGGTTGCATATTTCACCACCCTCTCATCTAATCTGATTTATAATGAGCGAGATCGAAAACACGAGAGGTACAGTTACATGCAAGTTCAAAGCAAACAAGAAGGGCTGATGGAAGCGCTTCGTACAGTCATCGATCCCGAAATCGGGATGAATGTTGTTGAACTCGGTCTGATACGCAACGTCGATATTGGCGACGACCGCGCACACATCAACATGATTATGACTACACCCTTCTGCCCCTACGCCCCCCAATTGTTGGAGCAGTCACGCCGCACGGCTCAGGACTATCTGGGCGTACCAACTACCATCGAAATGGGCCTTGAGATGTGGGACCCAAGCATGATGGAAGAGGGCGCTGCCAATGACTGGGGACTGTTCTAAAAAATGGCATGCCGGGGGATCAATCCCCCGGCACACTCAGGGCCTGTTATTGCGAATGAACACTAACGGGTCGATGTAATCCCGCAAAATACGGGTGCGATCCTTACCGGGCCAATCCGCCGGGTTGATTTCAAGGCGCGTCGTCGGGCTGATGTCAAAGTGCAGGTGGGCGATAAAGCGACCGAAGCCGTTGCCAATTTCGGCAATCTGGTCGCCACGCTTCACGCGGTCACCGGCTTCTACCAGCATATTCTGCACATGCCCGTAGCGCGTGTAAAACACCGGTCCATCGGGCTGCTTCAATGGGTCATGCCGGATCACCATCACATTGCCCCAGATGTTAAGCCGGGCAGCGAACACAACTTCACCGTTGGCCGGTGAGTACACCGGCATGCCCAGATCAGTGTTACCGGCAGCACCCCAGTTCAGATCGGCTCCGGTATGATACGCCTCACGCGAAGTCCCCTCAAAATACAACTCACCGTAGGGGCTTGCATCACGCCAACCTGCCGGCCACACAATCGGACCGCGCCGTTCATCGTCAGTACCAACGGGCGAGTCAAAGCCATCGGAAACCGGCACACCATCAATAATATCCGGTTGATCCGGGTCGGGCGTGGGATCAGTCGGCAGCACAATGATCTGGCGCACCCGCACCGCATCAAAAGCAATTTCTTTGCCGGTCTCGCCGGTTACATCGTTCAAAAACACCTTTCCAGCATTCGTCTGCCCCTGAACCAGATCGAAAATCCCCAGCGGCACCCATTCATTGCGATGAATCGCCTGATTCAGATCGACGATGACCTCAGTATTGGTCCCCCGAATACCGTGAATCTTGTAGCGTGCGCGTCGTGTGGTTGAATGCCGGGCTGGAATGAAGACAGAAATCTGGTAAATGCCCGACTCGGTGATGTCAGTCCGCCATTCCGCCCAGACCTTGCTCGTGCGCGGCTCGGTCGTCGTATAGAAAGCATCCCAATCGAACGCCCCCCGGAATCGCACCAGTTCCTCACGACCGGTATACGTTCCGCTGCGATAACCGTCCTGCCCGGCGAAGATAATCACCGTCCGGCCATACTGAGTCCCTGGTGGTGGCTTTTCGGTTGGATCAGTCGGTCGCTCGATCTCCGTATCAATGGGCAGGTTGACCGACTCCCACTGAGCAATAATGCCATAACGCCACCAGCTTACCCCCGTCGCCCAGAAACGCCGGGTCGCAACCGAATGGGCTTCGCGCTGCTCTTCGACCGTCGCATCGCCCTGCAAAATCGGGATGATGGGCCGGCCATAATCACCCCACGCCTGGTACGCCTCATCCAGGACATCCCCCACATCGCGCCGGAACGTCTTCCAGTAACACATGGGATGCACGCTGTTGATGAAAGGCTGCCACTCTTCAGGATGAATCCGGTCGTAGTGTGTGCTGCGCGAATCGACCGCCATACCGATATGGAAACGGCTGTCCAGTGAGCGACGCAAAGTCGTCATCAGCGGGCGCACGGGTTCAGGACCCACCTGCCAGTACCCCTCAAACGGCTCCACATCCAGAATCAGCGATTGAACGCCAGGACGCTGCACAGCCTGAATGATCACGCTGGCTTCGCCGTCTACATCCACACCTTTAACCACCGACCATGCGTGAAACTCCAGGTCGTACCGTTGCAGTGTACTCACCCAACGGTCGATATCGTTCGGGCCGTTAATCGCCATATCACCGCTGTCATAGCGACCCTGCCAGCTATTGCCATCAGTCACTTTAACCCACACCTGGGTGACATTCGGAGCGTTACGCCGGAGGTTTTGCGCCAATTGCTCTATCGTCGTTTCGGGAACGGCCTGTCCCTTCCAATGCCATACCGCCACCGCCGTATCATAGGGTGTGCGCGGAAAATCTGGCGGTTCGTAGGGTTGTACTGGTTCGAAGGACACAACGCCACTGAACACCCAGCCAGCTACGTTGCTTTGCTCCACCCACACCCAATCGCTGCTGTTGCTCTGCGGATAGTATGTGACCTGAGTCCCGTTCACAATGTCGCCAATGTCGGTGTACTGCGTCCCAGGGCCGGTACGCACATTGGCATATCCAGCGCGAGTGTTGGCAATAGCTGTTTGCCCTGCACCGGCATTCGGTGGTTTAGGGACCGGCGTTGTCATAGTTAGCTCCACTTCTGCGTTGGCTAGCGCGTGATAATCAGACCGGGCAAGCCATCGCGGACTTCACCAATAATTGCGGCTTCATCCCCCGCCGCGATCACATCTTCTACCAATGCTTGCGCCCGATCGGGGCTGACAGCTATCAGCAGGCCACCTGATGTCTGTGGGTCAAACAACAGGTCTTCCTGATAGTCTTCAAAATCATCGTCAAAGCGCACCCACTGCTCGAAGTAGCGCCGGTTATTGCCCTTACCACCGGGAAACAAGTCCTGTAGGGCATAAACTTCGGCTCCCGGAAGCCAGCGCAAGCTGGAATAGGCGATACGCAAAGTCACCCCACTGGCCGCCGCCATCTCATAGGCATGGCCGGTCAGGCCGTAGCCCGTGATATCGGTCATGGCATGTACGTTGATCTCACGGGCCAGACGCGCACTCTCGCGGTTAAGCCGCGCCATTACAGCGACAGCCGCAGCCACATGCACTTCGTCTGCTTGCTGGTTCTTCAGCGCAGTTGTGATCACACCCGAACCAAGCGGCTTGGTCAAAATCAGTTGGTCGCCGGCTCGCGCCCCGCCCTTCGTAATGAGCGCATCCGGATGCACGACACCCGTCACAGCCAATCCGTACTTCGGCTCTTTATCGGTGACGGTATGCCCACCAGCAATCACAATCCCGGCTTCCAGCACCTTCTCAGCCCCGCCACGCAGAATCTCGGTCAACAACGGCAAACCATAGCCATCGGGGTAGGCCACCAGATTGATCGCCATCACAGGATCACCGCCCATCGCGTAAATATCGCTCAGGGCATTGGCAGCCGCAATCGCACCGAAGTCGTATGGTTCATCGACGACTGGCGGGAAGAAATCCATGGTCGAGATGATCGCCTGCTCCGCACTAATCCGGTACACGGCGGCATCATCTGGCTTATCTATTCCCACCAGCAGCGATGGGAAATTGTCGGGAGGGAAAATCCCGTTTAACGGCTGCAAAACTTGCGCCAGGTCCTCCGGACCTAATTTAGACGCTCACCCAGCACAGGTTGCCAGGGCTGTCAGCCGGATTTTCTTTTCCTGCTTATCCATACAACTTTCCAACTTTCTTGACGGCTCGTCATGTTACCAGCGAAGAAAACTACCCGCCAGAGTTGGTTTGGCAAAAACGGCTCGACAATGATCTGGCACTTGCCACAAATGGGGGTGTCGGCTATACTCACTCCCATTACACCAATATTCGGGGTGTGGCGCAGCCCGGTAGCGCGCTTGCATGGGGTGTAAGAGGTCCAGGGTTCGAATCCCTGCACCCCGACATATACACAGCCACCACACGGTGGCTGTTTTGATTCTACTCGCCACGCTGTAATTGCAGGCGGTGTTCAAGTTCAGATAGTGCCTGCCCGGTCATCTGAAGCTCGCGTGTGGTATTCTCCACAATCACACTCAAATCATCGCGGTCGCCGTTGACATACTCCTGAAACAACAGTGTCGTCTGTCTCATGATACCCAGCAGCGACTCCTGAAATTCCTGAGCGCAGTCAGGAGCCGGACGACTGCTCAAAGACTGCAAAAGCGTATCCATCTCGACCGTATCCGCGAAAAGGGTATGACGGTTTTTTGAGCCAGCCTCCTCCACCAGTACCAGAAAGTCGCGGCGGCTGTAGGCCGCCAGACGCAGCCAGTTTTCCAACTCATCGGTGACATCGCAGTCACCCCGCAGAACAAGTGTCGGTGGTGGATTCAACGTCAATGGCGGCAGCGCCGTTGGTTCCACACCGACTCCACCACAAGCAGTCAGAACCAGAACAAGTGAAAAAAGAAGCAATATACGCATAAAATCATTATAGGCTGTTTTCATTGGAATCGAAATTGGACTAAAATAGAATATATTGAGCAACCTGGGAGCCGAACCATGCCACAACTTCTTAGCCGCATGGATGCACTGAACTGGCTGACACCGGCCATCGCCGACATTCTCGATCAAGGTGCGACACCACCCGGTGGTGATGGTTCTATCCGTGAGCAGATGCTCACCATACAGAAAATGATGGGCGAACTCGGTACACCGACTCGGATTGTCAACGTCCGCCCCACACCATCTTACACCCTGTTCATCGCTCGGCCAGATACCGTAGGCCGGCGCGGCAGTCGCCGCACAACCACGCCCGACGATATCCGACGCAGCCTGGGCCACATCGCTGAGGAGCATCCTCACTGGAAACTCGGTTACATGGCGAGTCTGCACGACACTCCGGATACGGTCGGTATCTTTCTGCGCACCGAGGATCATCAGCCTCTCAGCCTGCGCCGGTTGATGGTGCGCAACATCTACCGTGAGCATCCGTCGACGATGGCACTGGTCATTGGCAACACCCTGGAACAACGTCTCATTATCCACGATCTGGCTGAGATTAGCAGCATCCTTCTGGTTGGCAACAACAACAGCACACAGCACTTCACTGGCAGCCTGCTGCTGACTCTGCTCCTGCTCAACACACCGGGTGAGATGCGCATCGCCATTGCTGGCGAGAGCAGTACCAGTCTCAAGTCGCTCGTCAACACCCCCCATGCTCTCGGTCGCCTGCTGGTCCAACCAGACCAGACCCTACGATTGTTGGAGGGTCTCGTCAAAGAACTCAAACGCCGTCAATCGTGGCTGCGCGAACACGGTGCGGATACGATTGCTGAATACAACCAGCGTTACAGCGATCAGGTTGGCCCCACCCTGCCGCGTATTATCCTGCTGCTGGACTCGCTCTCCGACAGCCAGTGGATGGTCCAGGTCGATAAATGGGTCCCCTTGATCCGGTCTATACTGCGGGATCGCGGGCGCTGCGGAATCCACCTGATTCTGACCGCCAATGAACTCGACGCCCCACATGTACCTGAAAGTCTCAACGATGCGCTGCCGGTGAAAGTGGTCATGCGGGTATCCGGTGAGACCCTGAACGTCCCCGATTTCCACCGCTCGCTGACACGCTTTGTCGATGCATTCGTGATAGAGCGCGACCAAATCACACCAGTGGAAATCTGCGCTATATCGGCGGATGAGATCAAGCGCACCATGACCTACTGGCGACATGCCGCCCGACAACGCAGTACCGAACACGACATCACACAAATCAGTGGCAAAACCGGGGTCACATCACTGCTGCCCGGAGCGCCTGAACTGCGAACGACACAGATTGAGACCGTTCAACTAACACCGAAAGAACTGGACACCAGCGGCAGTAGTAAACTTGCCTGGCAGGAAATCGATCTACCACTGGATCACGCCGAAGCCCTGGCCGCCTATCTCGGTTGGATCGGCACAGGACCGCTGCAAGACGTGCTGGGGTTAACGCTGAATGACGCTCACAAGACGATTAATGCCTTAAAAGAGCGGGGCCTCATCGAGGACAACGACAGCCTTACCCCACGTTACATCAGACTGAGTGAGGAACCGTAGCTCAGTTCACTGGCAGAACACTGGCATCGCATGAGTTATAATCACTGCCCAGGAAGACCGCAAAATCGGTCGTCCTTGCGGCATCCGGGGAAACCTGCATGTTTTCCGGATTCACATTTAGCAAGCGGGCGATTTCATTGAGGCTGCTGCCTTTTTGCTGGCCGGTATAATCGATCAGCATCGTTTGTGCGTACTGCTCATCCGAGTACCCCATCGGCACCGCCCGGAATCCCTCCCAGGCCAAACGTTCAGCAGCCACCCGATCCCAATCCTCGTTGGCACTCCCGTTGTAAACTGCTATCGTGGCTCCCTGCACCAGCAGTTGGCTCTCGCTTGGTGGCCGGTAGAACTCTTCCAGCAATGGGCGCATCGTGTCATACACTGGCAGTTGCACAAAATCGCCATTCGGTGTCTGCCAGGGTGTGGTGTGATAGGTGCGGATGAGCGTATAGCTCTCCAGGCGGCTCACATCCAGATTGAACGCCAGCGGTATCTGCCCTAGCACATCATCGAATCCCAGGTCAGTATCGACCACCTGCGTGAACTGATTCCACAAGTCCGGCACATCGGTGATGGACGTCGTATCCAGTGCCTCGCGCCAGATCGCCCGCAAGACCTGCTGCTGCCGTCGTCCCCGGTCAAAATCTGAGCTGTTGCGCCGGGTACGCGAATACCATAGGGCTTCCGCACCATTCATGCGATAATAGCCAACATCCAGTGTGCGCAAACCGTCTTCATCCGTAACCTCGGCCCCTTCCGGCACCTCGGCACCAATCAGACTGTAATCCTGGTATGCACAGTCCACCGCGATGTCGATGCCCCCAAGCGCATCAATCACCTGCTGGAATCCGCTGAAATTCACCCGTGCGTAATAATGCACATTGATGCCGAAGTTATACAGGATCGTCTGGCGCAGCAACCCAAACCCGCCGGCTGGCTCCCAACCGATGTTCTCACCGATGGCGTAAACCACATTCAAACGGTTCATCTGACCATTGACGGTCGGGATATAGACAAACAAGTCTCGCGGTAGACTGAGCATGGATACGGTGCCGGTATCGCGGTTAATCGACACGACAATCATGGTGTCCGTGCGTGGGAAACCGTCGTTAGAAAGCTCTTCGTCACCACCCAACAACAGCACATTAAGCAGATCATATTCACGCGGCACAAACGGCACACGGGTCGGCACCGCTGTGCCATCAATGACCTGACCTTCTCCTGGTTCGCGCGGCATCAAGACAGTTGGCAGCGGGCGTGGCGTGCTGGTTGGCCCCTCGGCAAGCGGTTCAGCGGTCTCAGTTGGGATCACGGTCGGAGGAAGTGGTTGTACGGTTGGTTCAGGTGTGGATGTCGGCAACTGCGTTGCTGGCGGCAACTGCGTTGCTGGCGGCAACTGCGTTGCTGGCGGCAACTGCGTTGCTGGC
>CAYQJO010000048.1:17531-22539 GCA_964417785.1 uncultured Anaerolineaceae bacterium
GGCAACTGCGTTGCTGTAATGAGCGCCGCTGGTGTGTTGGTCGCAAACGCGAACGGTCGCGGTGTGTTGGTGGCACCAAACTGGGCAGCACCAGATACATTGCTTGACCGCTCCGGTGTTTCGGACGCTGGTGGCTCGACCGTAACCGTCGGCGGCAGCGTGTTGGTCGCTGTCGGTTCAACTGTAGCCGTTGGGTCCGGGGTTCGCGTTAGCGTTGGTTCAGGTGTGTCGCTGGGCTGATCGGTAGCGGTCGCCGTATCTGTCGGAACAGATGTGGGTGTCGCTGTTGGATCAGGCATATCAGTTGGAATGGGAGTTCGTGTGGGCGTGCTGGTGGGCAGTGGTGTTGACGTCGCCGTTGGCAACTCACCGATCTGGGTCGCCACCTCCGCAAATTGCTCGCTCTGACCAACTGCATTGTTCCGCTCGTCCATCTGGCGGAAGAACGCATCCACCACATCACGACCGAGCAGTAATATGATGCCCAAGATGAGTGTTGGGATCAGACGCAGCGTGAACAGGCTTACAATCCGGCCAATCAGCGATTTTCTTCGTGCAGGCATAATGCCTCCAGTTTCCACACAAAACTGGGGCCAAGTTTAACGCATTGACCGGCGCTTGAATATGCCCTTACTCAAAACGTACAGGAATCGTACAGACTCCATCCGACGGAATGCTTGCCTGCTTGTCAACAGCGACGACCCGCAACCAGTACAGGCCATTGTCGTAGTCATCACGGACCACCTCACCGAGGACACCACCAACCACCACTTCCCGTGAGCGAACGAGCGTCTGGTAGACTATGGCATCATCGGGACGAATCTCCAGACGATAGAAGGATTGATCCGCAACATTTACGGTTCCCACCACCGCAAAATTCACTGTGATTTGTTCGCCGGGAACCGGACTCTCGATTATCACTGATGACGACAGACAGCCAATCGGTATCCATTCAGGTAGGCGCGGCACATGCAGTTCCAGACCAGCTTCAAATGATTCGGCGTCCAGCAAACAATTGCCATCAAGCAGCACATCCACTGTCGTCCCAACCGACTCAGCGATGCCTTCGAGAGTATCAATCGGATGTACCCTGTAAACTACCCAATCCGTGCGCCCCACACAGGGCGTCGGCGTAACGATGATACCGAGAGTCTGGTTCTCTTCCAGAATCAGGGCGTTCGTTGTGGTTGGCTCCGGTGTATTCGTCGGTCGCGGCGTGCGCGTCGCCGTCGGTTCGTCCGTCTCTGTCGGTTCTTCCGTATTCGTCGGTCGCGGCGTGCGCGTCGCCGTCGGTTCGTCCGTCCCGGTCGGTTCTTCCGTATTCGTCGGTCGCGGCGTGTGCGTCGTCGTCGGTTCTTCCGTATTCGTCGGTCGCAGCGTGCGCGTCGCCGTCGGCTCGTCCGTCCCGGTCGGTTCTTCCGTATTCGTCGGTCGCGGCGTGCGCGTCGCCGTCGGCTCGTCCGTCCCGGTCGGTTCTTCCGTATTCGTCGGTCGTGGCGTGCGCGTCGCCGTCGGTTCTACGACGGCATCCACATTGGTGTCCACTCCCGTACCGGGTTCACTGGGAACCACTGCCACAATCGTGCCAGACTCTGCACGCGACTCGTTATCAACCACCGCGAGCAAAATGCTAAACGTCACGGCAAAAGCCAGTAACGCCACCGCAGCTATCGCCGCGATAATCTCATTCGTGTAATCACGATTCATCTCGTTCATACTCCCTGGCAATCGGCACCGTAAACGCAAATGTCGTGCCGACATTGTCTTCTGACTCGAGCCACATCTTTCCACCCAGTGCAACGACGAGTGCTCGTGCAATCGACAAACCTACGCCAGTATCGCCCAGACCCTCGATCAAGGGGTTGTCTGCCCGGTACTTGCGGGCAAACACTCTGGAACGATCCTCCTCACTGATCCCACCGCCGCGATCCGTCACAGTGACATACAGGCTGTCATCCGGCATATCACGCCGTTCCGCACTGACTCGGAGTTGCGCATGGGGCGGCGAAACCAGGTAGGCGTTGGCGAGAAGCTGGTTGATAACCTGCTGCATCGCATCCTGATCGATATGGATATGGGGCAGATCATCCTGCAAATTGAGGTTAACCGTCAGACTCTTCTCGCGAAATTGAATCGAGGCACTGGTGATAGCATCCTCGATCAAACCGACCACATCCACCGGCACCGGCTCAAATACGTACCGGCCGGTATCCAACTGCGTGATTTGAACCAGATTTTCCAGTAGATCGTTCAGGCGCTGGATATTGGTTGCCACACGCTGCAAGAACTTGCGCTGCATCTCGCCCAGGATGCCCGCCGACTCGCCCAGGAGCAGATCAATATAACCGCTGATTGACGTCATCGGTGTGCGCAGTTCCTGCACCATCGCCAGCAGCATCTCCGGGTTCTCCGGCTCGTACTGCACCTCACCCTGAGACAACAGGCGCAGGGCATCAAATTCGTTTTCGACCTGTGCCAGATAGGCTTTTACTTCGTTTAACTCGCGCTCTAGCTGATTTCGCTGTGTCGTCAACGCTTCAATCATGCCGGTCAGCGAGCCAACACCGTTAGTGCCAAGTTCTTCCAACCGCCCCCGGTCGCCTTCAATACGCGCCAACAACTGTTCCCGTTCGTTTTCCAGGGCCTCTTTTTCTGCCAGCATCCGATCTCGCTCGTTGAGCAAATCACTGCGCTCGTTAGCAAAGCGCCAGATTTCATCACGGAGCTTGGCCTGAATCTCGTGCGCCTCCTGAAGCTGTTCCTGGTATGTCGTCGCCTGGGCCAACAACCGTGTTCGGTGTTCCTTGACCATATCCAGCTTGTGAACCAGCGTATCGTTCTCGGCCCGCATACGGTCGCGCACTTTCAATGCCGCCTCACGGTCACCGGCGAGGTTCTGGATATCGGCTTCCAGACGGACAATACGGGCATCACGCTCGTCTTCCTGCTGGATGGCACCGGCATAGCGCTCACGCTCTACCAGCAAACGATCACGTTCCTGTATCTCCATTTGCAACCGCGCCCGCTGTTCAATAAGCTGGTTGACCAGTTGGAGCAAACCCACCGGACCTTCTTCAATACCGGCTGCGTTCAACTGATCTCGAATAGCCGCCAGTTTTTCCTGAAGGTGGCCCTTGTCACGTTCCAACTGCGCTTTTTCCTGCGTCATGCGATCCAATACAGACTGCATATCGTCCGGCGTCCGCTCGCGCATACCCACCAACTGTGTCTGAAGACGGTCGCGCTCCACCTGCAAGTTATGACGTTCTTGCTGCAATACCGAGATCAACTCGCGCATGGCCGTCTCATCATCGACTCCCAGCGCACCATTGAGGGCGGCTTCCGCCTCCTGAATGCGGTTCGAGAGGTCCTCGCGTTCTTTGGAGAGGTTTAGCTGGTCATCGGAAAGCGCTCGCATCTGCTGTGAAATCGACAGATCGTCCAGGTCTTCGGCCATCCGGTTGCGTTCCTGATCGAGCGCCGAACGCAGATCAATCACCTGCCGGCTCAACTGGGTGATCTGCTCCCGTGCCTGCCGCAGTTCCGCCTGAAGTGCCTCCCGCTCAGATGAATCACTCACCATCCGCGCCTGCCCCACCATCGACTCAATCGCACGCTCTTCGGCCACGAGTCGCGCCTCGTCGGCTGCATAGGCCAGCGCCAGCAACCGTCCAGCGATCACCCCCAGGCCCTTAAGCAGTTCCTCCTCTGTCGTGAGCAGTTCCCGGTTGCTATACGGCAGCGCCACCATCAGCACGGCGACCAATTCGTCTTCGCGCATCAATGGTTGGAAGTAAGCTGGCCCGACCTGTTCCACATCCAGCCGTGTGTACAGGTCCATCAACTCCTCTTGATTGCGATCCGGAAACAAGGGCCGTTGGATGAGACGGTCAACACAGTTCACCAACGTCGGTTGGTGATCCAGATTGACCGCAATACCGCTTATGCTGGAACCAATAACCTGATTGAAGGCTGCGGTCACATCGGCATAATTGGCGTCTTTTAAGTTGAGTATGACCGCAACATCCGCTTTGAGAACATCAATCGCTGACCGCACAATCCGGTCAGGCACGCTTTCGACTGTCGCGTCGTCGAGCATAATCCCGAGCGCTCGAAGAAGCTGTACTGACTCTCGCTCCACCGGCGACAGCGGCGCTGCTTCCGTTGGCTGCCGGACGGCTATCGTCGCCGCCTGTGCTGGCGGTTGCGCCGCTTTTAACAAGAATAGTTCATCATCGAATCCGGCGACAATCGCCCGGTACACAATCGCGGGGACCAACACCAGTGCTGCGACAAAAGCCAACCGGATTGGTCCTGCATAATCCCCGATGATGTTGCCTTCCGAAATCTGTACGAGTGTACCGCCAAAGCCGACGAGCAAAATGCCGAAAAACACAAACTTGAGCGGTGCATCAACCACCGAGCGGTAATTGACCACCATGAGGATGATCCCACCGGTACTCACCATAGACGCCAGAAAGGTCCAGACCGCGCCATAATTGTGCGTGTTGAAGTCAATAGACCCGGCCAGTTCGTCCCAGCGCACAGCCGTCCAGATGTAGCCAGCGGTCCCGAATACCACACATAGCAGCAGCATGAAATCCGAGAGGCGGCTACTTCCCGGATGCTGGCGTACAAACCCCCAGGTGAGAAACAGCAGGGCCATCAGCCATGCATAGTGTTCCAACGGCGGCAGAATGCGAGCGGCGTCAATATCCAGATACAGCACCAGCAGCGCTCCACCCAGCAGCACCAACCATGCCCCAACAACCCCGACCAGAGCGAAGCTGTAACGCCGAACGGTCTGATCATCTGGGCGGCGCAAGCGCTGCCCCAGCGCCATTAACAGACTGGCTATTGAAATCGCAACTACCGTGAAGAAATAGAGTTCTTCACCCGGCGAGCGGACAAAGAGATTCAACAGATCGACGGATGTGTCAGACAAATGTGCCACCTTTGTCCCTGGAGATATAACAAAATTATATCATATTCTAACATGGGACAAGCC
>CAYQJO010000049.1:0-22460 GCA_964417785.1 uncultured Anaerolineaceae bacterium
TGCCCGATGCCGAGATGGTGGCGACGAGTACCTGGCGTCCGGTGGTGTCTTTTACTGCATCCATAGGACTATTTCGCGTAGTAGGCAAAGCCGCAAGCGGGGAGAATGGCGGTAAGTACCCCACCGGCAGTGGTAGCGTCTGGCTGGTTGCCCAAAACATCGCGCCAGATGCCATCCGCATCGACCAGCAGCGGTACGGTCATGGTTGCCGGTTCGGTCCCGGCGTTGAACAGCGCATACAGAATGTCGTCATCGAGTCTACGGGCAAACGCATACAGACGGCGTTCATCATCGATCAGCAGGGTCACGGTGTCGCCTGTACGCAGCACCGGCGTTGTCTTGCGGCAGGTCATCACCTGTTTGAAGAAGGCCCCCAGGTCCGGGTCGAGATTATCCCAGGGAATACAGCGCCGTCCATCTTCGGGGTTGGTCCCTTCCAGACCCGTTTCACCGCCATAGAAGACGGTCGGTGCACCAGGATAGGCGAACTGAAATGCCACACACTGCTTGTAGCGGTCACGGTCGCCGCCGCAAACGGTCAGCAGCCGGTCGGTGTCGTGCGAGTCGAGAAGGTTCATCTGAGCCGGAATTGCGGGTGCAGGGGTATCGCGCAGCCAGACTTGCAGCCGGTCGTCAAACTCAGAGGCAGTCAGTCGATCCTGGGCAAAGAAACCACGCACCGCCCAGGTGAAGCGATAGTTCATGGTAGCGTTGAACATATCGCCGAGCAGATAGTAGGTGGCGTCGTCCCATTCTTCAGCGATTGTCCAGGCTTCCGGCTTGACCGCATCCACACGCTGGCGGAAACGCTGCCAGAACACCTCGGTGTTGTCGAAGGGGACATCGGCACGCCAGCCATCAATGCCCTTCTCCAACCAGTATGCCGTCACACCATCAGGACCGAGGAAGTATTCCTCCATTTCCGGGCATTCAACAAATTCGGGCATGAAACCCAGGCCATGCCAACCATCATATTGTTCGGGCCAGTGCTGGAAATTGAACCAGCGGTAATAAGACGATTCTTTCGACTGGCTGGCTCCGCCGCCGAACTGGCCGGTGATGTCGAAGTACACACTATCGGATGAGCAGTGGTTGAACACCGCGTCGAGAACGATTTTGATGTCGCGCCGGTGGGCTTCTTCGATCAGCCGGTCAAAATCCGATCCGAGCATACGGTCGATTTTCATGAAGTCGATGGCTTCGTAACGGTGATTGGAGGCCGCCTCGAAAACCGGGTTGAGGTAGATGCACTCCACACCCAGTTCATCCAGATAGTCGAGTTTCTCCACGATGCCGCGCAGATCGCCGCCGAAGAAATCGCGTCCCAGTGGCGGCAGTTCCGGCGGATCACCCCATCGCTGGAACTGAGGCTCGTGTCCATATACCCCTTTCATGGCAGCGCGGGCTTCCGCTTCGGACTGGGCGCGGGCGAAACGGTCGGGGAAAATCTGGTAGACGACCATGCCTTTTATCCAATCAGCGGGCATGCGGTCGGGATCGTAGACCGCGATTTTGTAGGGCAATTCCAGCCACTCGTCGAAGATCGGTCGGTTGCCATTGGGGCTGTGCTGGTGGGCGTCATTCTGCCGCAGGTCGGTGATGGTCTGGTCGTCTGCTTCAAAGACATATTCGACGATGGTCATCGCCATCGGCAGTCTGATCTCCGCCTGCCAGACCCCCTCAGCGGCGGCAGACATATACACCTGCCATGTATAGTCGCGGCGAGTGTCGGTCAGCAGGACTCGTGGCTGGCTGGTGATTCCGTCCACTGTGAGGGTGACCGTGCTGTTTAGCGGTTGGGCCGGTGGCGGTTGGTGGAAAGGTCGATTGGGCCGCAGACGGCGGGCCATCTCGGAACTGATATTCGGCATGTTGGCTCCTGAGAAAATTTACGGAAAATTTCGACTTGCCGCAACAAAATTGGCTATCATGTAATGGTAGCCATCTTGTAGGTCGGGAGCAAATACTTTGATAAACATTCCAAACTTACTTAACTGCCACGTCCCCGTAAACCTCCTCGCGCTGATCGGGCTTGCGCTGGTACAACCAGGTAATGTGGGAGAGCGTTTCGGTTGGGGCGTTTTCCAGTTGTTCGGCGGTGAAGCGCCAGGTCCAGTTGCCTTTGCCGACTCCGGGTGTGTTCATCCGGGCTTCTTTTCCCAATCCCAGCACATCCTGCATCGGCATCACGAAGGTATGTCCGACTGATTGCATACCCAGGCGGGTAAACGTCCACACCGGCGCATCAACTTCAAATTGCAGATAATCGGCGATAAATGCCTTCGTCTCATTGTCAACTTCGTCATTCCACCAGCCCAGGGTGGTGTTGTTGTCGTGAGTGCCGCTGTAGACGACGGCGTTTTCAACGTGGTTGTGGGGCAGGAATGGATTCTTGGGATCGTTGGCCCAGGCGAATTGCAGCACTTTCATACCGGGCAAACCCAGTTGATCGCGCAGTTCGTGGACTTCTTTGGAGATGTCGCCCAGGTCTTCCGCGATAATCGGTAGTTCACCGAGCGCGTCGCGGAGTGCCTGGAAAAACGCGATTCCTGGCCCTTTGACCCATTGACCGTTGATGGCGGTTTCCTCCGCTGCCGGAATCTCCCAGTAGGCTTCAAAGCCGCGAAAATGATCGATGCGCACCAGATCAACCTGACCGAGTGTGGCCTGGAACCGGCTGATCCACCAGGGATAGCCATCGACTTTCATCTTGTCCCAGTGGTATAAGGGGTTCCCCCAGCGCTGGCCGGTCTCACTGAAGTAATCGGGTGGCACCCCGGCGACTACTTCTGGATTGCCTCTTTCATCGAGGTAGAAGTTTTCCCGGCTGGCCCATACATCGCTGCTGTCGTGGGCGACGAAAATGGGAATGTCGCCCACCAATCGGATTCCGCGCTCGTTGGCATAGCCTTTGATCTCGTACCACTGCATATGGAACACCCATTGTAGAAAGCGGTGTAAACCGATCTCGTCCTCAAGCCGCTTACGCGCCTTATCCAGCGCATCCGGTTTGCGCAGGGCCAGGTCTTCACGCCATTCCACCCAGGGCTTGCCCTTAAACTCGCCTTTGATGGCGACATATAAACTGTAGTCATCCAACCAGTAGTTATTGATCTCGGTCCAGTGTGCGTAGGACTGTTTTTGTGCATCGGTCGCCTGGGTCAGATACCGCTGGTAGGCCAGTTGGAGCTTTTCGGTGTGGTATTGGATCACCCAGCCATAATCGACATAATCCGCCGGGAAATCGGGTACGTCGTTCAGGTCCTGTGGTGTGAGCCAACCTTCACTGATCAGCTTATCCAGACTGATCAAATTGCTGTTGCCGGCGAATGCTGAAAGGCATTGGTAGGGCGAATCGCCGTAGCTGGTGGGTCCCAGAGGCAAAACCTGCCAGATGGTTTGGCCGGTTTCGTGGAGCCAATCGACAAAGCGGTAAGCATATTCACCCAGATCACCGATTCCATATCGTCCGGGTAAAGAGGTGGGGTGCAGCAAAATCCCGCTGGAGCGCGGAAACAAGGTCATATCAAAATCCCTTCGCAATAAATTCGCCCGACGATGTTAACGGAGAACGCCGGGGGATTAAAGGACGTGTTTCGGCATCTTGCAGATCATCGTATATGCCGGATCGTAGACGTTGCCGACTTCATAGCGCACCCACAGGCCCATCAACGCACCGACACCAACCGGGTCCAGATTGTAATCTTCCTGGAGCCAGCGCGACATCTCGGTGGTGGCATGTTGCAATGCCTGATCCAGCGGGCGGGCGTTGCCAGCGGTGAAGATGAACTCATCGTCCTCTCCACGCGGCCAGTAGATCGTCTTGCCCTTGAGCAGGCGCACGGTGAACTGGACTTCCAGCGGCGTCTCGATGCCCATACCGGCGATCTCGCCATCGCCTTGCAGCGCGTGACCGTCGCCCAGGTGAAAGAGTGCGCCGGGAACAAATACCGGTAGATAAGCCGTCACACCCTGGCGGAAGCCGCGATAATCCATGTTGCCGCCGTGTGTGCCGGAGGTAAAAGTTGTGATGGCCTGATCGTCTTCCGGGGCGACGCCGAATGACCCCACCATCGGCTCCATTGGGAATGTGACTTCGCCCAGGCTGGTGTCGATGCGTACCATCGTTACAGTGCGGTCGGCGTGGTTCAAGCGCCATTCCAGTCGCGGACTTTGCAGCGGGAGTTCCGGCACATAGCCTGGATCAACGGTCATCGGCTGCAAGGTGGTGCCGCCGAGAGCGGTCTCGCGCTCCCGGTGCGGATCAACCCGGTCGAAATGCACCGCCAGGGTGTCGCCGGGTTCAGCGCCTTCAATGTAAAAGGGTCCTGTCTGGGGATTGGTCACAGCTACCTGACGCTGGCCGTGTGCGTCATAGCCCCAGGCATCAACGGTGGTGGTCATCACGCTGTCACCGTCCGCGATGGTTAGCACCGGCTCATGTGATCCGAATGTGCCATGATAATGTGTTGGGGTAAAGCGATGAATGGTCATAAGCTCTCGTCTTTTTTTGCACGCTGCATAACGGTCTGGATGCGATCCTGATCGGTGGGTGAATATGTATCGAATCGGTCGGGTTGTTGGGCGTAATCGACGCGATACGCATAAGCGTTGATACTGGTGAAGGTATCCTGATACACCTGGTTGAGGTCGAGCGGTAGAACATCGTCGCCTGCCAGCGGGATGTCTATCACCGGGATCGGCGTATCCACCGAAAAAGCGAAGGTTCGCGCTGTACCATCGTCGAACGATGGTACCGGGTCGCTGATGGTGACATTGTAGGGATAAGACCCCGTCTCTTGCGGATAGCGCGGCAGACCTTTCACCGGTGAAGGGGATTGGTGCAGATAGTCGATCTCGATCAAGCGCAAGCCACTGCGCAAGGTAGCAATCCGCTTTTCCCGATATTGAAGGTAGCCGTCCCCGACCTTATTAGAGGGTGAAAGCAGTTCAATGCGGGTGATGGGCCGACCCAGTGGTGTGACAGCATCACCCAGTTGGTATATCACCAACGCCTGATAGTACATTTCGTCGTCAAGTTCGACCGTATCCGGGTGAAATTCCTGGATTTGCAGGGATTGCTCGGTATCGACCACATAGCCAGGTGGCAGAGATTCGCTGATCGCCTGCCCGATGCGGGCAATGTGGTTATTGTGGAATCCCGTCCACCCGGAATGTGCCTGAAAATAGCTCATCAAGTGAGCGTTGATGCCCCGGTATTGATTCTGTGCCAGCCGCATCATATGGTATCCCGTTCAACCGCCGCTGTGCTTATTGTAACGGCAGGCGAATGATAAAGGTACTGCCCACGCCAGATTCGCTTTCTACCGTGATGGTCCCACCGGCTTTTTCCACACTCTTACGTGCAATCGGCAGTCCCAGACCGAATCCGGGAGTGGTATGCGATTCGTCCCGGCGATAGAAGCGCTCGAATATCCGATCCAGGTCGGCTTGCGGGATGCCATCGCCGGTATCCTGAACATGGATCACAATTGCATCGCCCTCGTTGTCAGCGGAGATGGTCACACAGCCATCAGCCGGAGTGTAACGGATCGCGTTTTCAGCGACATGATGCAGCGCCTGCCACAATTCAAAACGGTTGCCCATAACCTGAAGCATATGTTTGGGCAGATGAAGCTGAAAATCCAGATTCTTTTCCTGAGACCGCTCGTGCAGTGCCGTGAACAGGTCATGCAGCATGAGATTTAAATTGATCCGTTCGATCTCATCAACATAATCGGTATCCAGGCGGGTCATGGTGACCAGCGCATCCACCAGCGTCAGAATCCGGTTTGACTCGGTCTTGATGGCTTCCATGTTCTGAAAACACCGTTGCGGGTCGCCGCTGCGCTGCGCCAGATAAATCTTGGTGTTAATCAGTGAGAGTGGCGTGCGGAACTCGTGATAGGCATCTCTGATAAACTCACGCAGGACATGCATCCGCTTGCGTTCGGCAGCCAGTTCAATACGCTGCTGTTCCGCCATTTTGCGCTCGGTGATGTCTTCTGCAATACAGACTTCACGGTAAACATTGCCCTGGTCGTCGTGGATCGGAAAAGTCTGCCTGGCGATCCAGCGGGTTTCTCCGTCAGGGCGGGTAACCTGAAATTCGGACTCGTCCACGAGCAGTTTATCCAACAGGTCCGGCTGCGTGTACAGTGATGCGACGGGCTGCTGCCATACAGTCTCGAAGGTCGGACTGACATACAGCAGCGATCCGTGAACCACATCACGAACAAAAATGACCGCATGGATGTTCTCGGCAATCTGGCGAAATCGTTCTTCGCTTTCGCGCAGGGCATCATCGGTGCGTTTGCGCACACACAAATGACCGACCAATGCACCATAGAGCGCCAGAATTTCGACATGATACGACCTGAGCGGTTCATGCCGCAGCAGATTGTCCGTCACAATCCAGCCAATGCGCTGATCACCATTGCGCAAAAAAGTTCGCGCCCGCCATCCTAGCCCGACATGAGTCTGGCGTTCATCCCGCAGTGGAATATTGTCTGTGACAGTGACATTCTGGTCTGAGTCAAAATCGACACAGAAGGACTCGATAGGGTGGACAATGTGACGTTCATCACGGATGTTGCCGTCTTCACCGATACCAAAACCACCCCGTACAACAGTAGGGTCCGCTTCGTCGATAAACCAGCAGCCAATACGGTCAAATCCCAGGCGCTTTTGTCCCAGTTCAACCGCCAAACGGCACAGATCATCAAATGAGACCGTGTTGGAAAGCGTAATGCTGACTTCGTTCAGGGCTTTTAGCCCTTCTTGAAGCCGCCGCCGGTCGGTGATGTCGCGCCCAATACCGGCGATGTGGGTGATGTCGCCGGAGGCATCATATAAGGGAATCTTGGTCGTCAGATACCAGCGCACACGCCCCTGAGCGTCCAAGACCTGTTCTTCAATATCAATCAATGGGTCGCCGGATTCAAAGATGCGCTGCTCATCTTCGTAGTATTTTTGCGCCAACTCCGAAGGATAGAAGTCGAAGTCGGTTTTGCCTATCGCTGCGTCGGTATCCAGAAGATCAGCCTGCGCCCGGTTGACCAATACCATCTTGCTATGTTTATCTTTGGCGTAAATGGTATTCGGTAGATGATTGATGACCGCACGCAGCAGTTCGATTTCTGCTTCCAGTTCGGCAACCCGCTGTTCCAGCCTGTCTTGTTCCACCATAGTAACTGCTCTATTGGTAAAAGTATTGCAAGAGAGATTATATATGATGGAGGAAAAATTGAGAAGTTGGGATGTTTTATCGCACGGGAACCACAATCAACGCGGTTCCCGTATGCGTTGTGCTAACTCAAATTCTCGAAGATACCGGCGGCTCCCATGCCACCACCGATGCACATCGTCACCAGGCCGTACTTACTGTTCTGGCGCTGCATCTCGTGCATCAACTGGACGCTGAGTTTGGCCCCCGTGCAGCCTAACGGATGGCCGAGCGCAATCGCGCCACCGTTGACGTTGACGATCTCCGGGTCGAAATCCAGGTCACGGATAACGGCCAGCGACTGCGAAGCAAACGCCTCGTTAAGTTCAATCAGGTCGATGTCGTCCAGCGTCATCCCGGCGCGTTTGAGAACACGCGGCACGGCAGCAACCGGGCCAATGCCCATCACCTCCGGCGGCACACCACCGACATTGAAACCGACAAAGCGCATCAGCGGCTTCAAGCCCAGTTCGGCGGCTTTGCTGGCTTCCATCACGATCACCCCGGCGGCTCCATCGCTGAGCGGACTGGAATTACCGGCGGTCACACGCCCTTTCTGGTTGAAGGCCGGACGCAGCCTCGCCAGCCCCTCAATGGTTGTTTCGCGGCGTAAATGCTCGTCCTGCTTGAGGACCATCGTCTTCGTGGTCGGCAGGCCGTCCTCGCCCAACACCGTTTCCTCCCATTCAAAGGGAACGATTTCCTCATCGAAACGGCCTGCGTCCACTGCTGCCGCCGCTTTCATGTGGCTGCGGTAGGCGAACTCATCCATGTCTTCGCGGGAGATGGCGTATTGATCCGCGACCCGTTCGGCGGTATGACCCATGCCCATGTAGACATTGGGGTTGTTTTCCGCCAGATGGGGATTGGGGCTGAGGTGATGGCCCGTCATCGGCACCAGTGACATGGTTTCCGCACCACCGGCAATGATAATGTCCGCACCGTTAGCGATGATTCGCTCGGCGGCGATGGCGATGGTCTGAAGCCCGCTGGAACAGAAGCGATTCACGGTCTGCGCCGGGACCTCCACCGGCAGACCGGCGCGAATCGAGACGATCCGCCCGAAGTTCATCCCCTGGGAGCCTTCGGTCATGGCACAGCCGATAATCACATCATCAATCTCTTTAGGATCGAGTTTGCCGTCGGTCTTTTTGAGCAAATCCTGGATGACGGTCGCCGCCATATCCTCGGAGCGCACATTCCTGGTCGAGCCGCGCACCGCCTTCCCGACGGCGGTGCGTGACCCGGCGACAATCACTGCTTCACGCATTATCTTTATCCTCTCTTAATTCCGCAGCGGCTTGTTGTTCTGAAGCATATACATCACACGTTCTTGCGTCCTGGGGTCCTGCACCAGTTCCATAAATGCTTTGCGTTCCAGGTCCAGGATCAACTGTTGGTCCACCCATTGCGGTTCGGTCAGTGCGCCGCCGGTGAGGATCGTCGCCAGTTTCTTGCCGATAAACACATCGTACTCGGTGGCATAACCGGCCTCGCGGAACTGTTCCAGACCCAGCAGCAGCGCCGAATAAATCTCGCGACCTGCCGCCCAGACCTTCTCCGGCTCACGCGGTTGGTAGGTGCGGGCAAACCCGATGGCGAAGTTCCTGGCTTCACCCAGCAGATGTGAACGGTTCATGACGATTTTGTCAGCCGGTGCCAACAACCCCATCTCGCGGGCTTCCATTGCACTCGCGCTGACCTTTCCGGTGGCGATGTTCTCGAAGATTTTTTGCATGGCCGGGAGAACGTAAGCACCAGCGCTGGCGACCGGGTTGACCACGCGCCGCACCAGTTCCTTACAGCCACCGCCCGCCGGGATCAGACCGACACCGACCTCGACCAGACCCGCATACAGTTCGACATGAGCGACGGTAGCGGCCCCCGCCATCATCATCTCACTGCCACCGCCCAACGCCATGTTGAAGGGTGCCGTGATGACAGGTTTGGGGGCGTAGCGCAGCGCCTGCGTCAGGTTTTGTAAATCGACCAGCAGTTTCTCAATGCCTTCGGGACCGGACCCCATCGCGTCCATCAGGTTCGCACCGATGGAGAAGCGTTCGGCGTCGTTGCCGATCACCAGCGCCACGTATTCATCACGGTTCAGGAGCTTGAGTGCTTCATGACCGATCTCGATGAAGCCGCCGGTGATGGTGTTTTGCTTGGTAGTGAACTCCCACAACAGCACACCGTCGCCAATATCGTAAACCGTGCCGTGACCGTTGCTGGCAAGTTCGCGCTCGGATGCCTGCAAATCCGCGATGGTGATTTCCAGCGGGTGCTTCTCCAGCGGCACATATCGGCCTGCCTGCGGGCTGTAATAGCCGATGACCTTGCCCCGGTCGTCCGTCTGATAGAAAGTCTTGTTGCCGTCGGCCACCATCTGCTTGACCCAACCGGCGACAGTGTAACCATCGGCCTCGAAGCGCGGGATGGTTTCTTCCACACCAATCGCGTCCCAGATTTCAAACGGGCCGAGTTCGTGGCCGAAGCCCCATTTCTGGGCGTTGTCGATGTTGACAATCGAGTCGGTGATCTCCGGCACCCGTTTGGAAGCGTAGCTCAGGTAGAAAGCGTTGTGATGCCAAAGGTATTCACCGGCGCGGTCGTCCTCGTTTATCATCAGGCGAATCCGTTCGCCTGTCGGTTCGACCTTGCGGTGCTTGCCCACGCTCTCAAAGCGAACTTTGGACGGCGGCTCATGCTCCATCGATTCCAGATTGAGCGCCCATAGCTGTTTATCGCCGCCTTCGCGTCGCATCCAGTAGAAGCCCTTGTCTGTCTTGCGCCCCAACCAGTTGTTATCCAGCATAGTCCCCGCGACCTGATTAGACCTGGGATGGTTCAATACCTCACGGTCGGGGTCATCGGGGATGGCGTCGTAGAGATTGCGGGCCACATGCACGGCGATGTCGAAGCCGATCAGATCGTTCAAATTGAAGGTGGCCGTTTTGGGTCGACCGATCAGCGGGCCGGTGATGTTATCGACCTCTTCAATCGTGTAGCCATTTTCCAGGGCATAATTCATGGCCTGCATGCCGACCATCGACATGAAGCGGTTGCCAATGAAGTTGGGCGTGTCCTTGCAGACGACCACACCCTTACCAAGCGCGTGGGTGGCGAAGTCCGTGATGGTTTTGACCACTTGCGGATCGGTGTTGCTGTGCGGAATCACTTCCAGCAGGCGCAGATAACGCGGCGGGTTGAAGAAATGGGTCCCCAGGAAGCGCCCCGTGAAATCATCATCCAGGTGTTGGGCGATGTCATGGATGGGCAGGCCGGATGTATTGGTGCTGATGATCGCACTTGGCTTGACGATCTCCGCCAGTTTCGCCATCAGATTTTGTTTGATGTCCAACCGTTCGACCACAACTTCGATGATCCAGTCGGCATCGGCCAGTTTGCCCAGATCGTCATCAATATTGCCGGTGCTGATGTTTTGCAGAACCGACTCGGTAAACAACTGGGGTGGCTTCGATTTGCCGATGTTCTTGAGATTGCCCTCGACAATCGCGTTCCGGTTTCGGTCGCCCGGTTGGGTGTCCTTCGCCGGGATGTCGAGCAGCAGGGTGGGGATTCCGACTCCGGCCAGCAGGGTCGCAATGCCGCTGCCCATCGTGCCGGAGCCGATAACTGCTGCTTTCTTGATGTGGTAACCCATTCTTTGTCCTTTCCATAAACATGACCGGGGCTGCCCACATCGGTGGCCGGATCACACCAGATTACGTTGCTGGTGTTCCTTATGGGTCAGCCTACGAGCCTCTTTTAAACTATCGACATAGGTAAAATTGACCTTGCGACCGGCCAGCAGGGCAGCACGTTTGAGTCCACCGAAGACGGTCTTCATGGGACGGTCCGCCCCCACGACAATCGTCAGACCCGCTTTGGGATGCTGGTGTGTGACCACTCTGTGCAGGTGTTTGAGCGCACCCTGCGGGATTTTGATCCGTGCATCGGCGAAATGTGCGATCAAAAACACCCGCCCGTGCTGCGAATCGTCCATCAGACGGTAAATCTGCTGGCGAGCCTGATAAAAATCGTCCCAGGTCCACTGGCCGGAAATATCACAGCGTACTGTCGATTGGACGGTCGGATCGTCCCAGATAACATCAAAACTCATCGTTCACACTCCACGTATTCACCAGACGGTCTGGTTTTATTACGTGGCCGCGCATGCCGGCGTTGCTGGCTCGTAGGGACGCCCAACGGGGCGTCCGCCAATTTACGCCAATTCTTTACGGGTATACCCCAGAATCCGGCGGGCGACGATTAGCGTATTGATCTGGCCGGTGCCTTCGTAGATGTCGTTGATCTTGCCGTCGCGCATCCACTTCTCGACCAGCCATTCACGGCTGTAGCCCATCGGCCCCAGAATCTCGACTGCTTTTTGTGTCACCTGGGTGACGGCCTTGCCCGCTTTCACCTTCGCCATAGACGCTTCCAGCGAGTTCGGCTCTTTGGCGTCCAACTGAGCGATGGCCCGCAGAGTGAGCAGGTAAGCGGCTTTCATCTCAGCTTCCATGTCCAGCACATCGCGCTGGATGGCGCTCAGCTTGTGATAGGGCTGGTCGTAGGGGATTTCGATTCCCTCTTCCGCCAGCTTTTCCTTGACGAACTCGACGGCAGCGCGACCGATGCCGAGCGCACCGGCGGCCACCAGTGGACGGCTGGCGTCGAAGGTCGCCATAGCACCCTTGAAGCCCTGCTGGACTTCCGGGCTGCCCAGAATATTGTCGGCGGGGATACGGGCGTCCTGAAGCGAGATAGCGACGGTATTGCTGGCGCGGATACCGTGCTTGATCTCCTCTTTGACGACTGTCACGCCCGGTGTACCGGCTTCGACCACGAAGGGTTTCATCCCGGCACGTCCGGCGCTGCGATCAACCGTCGCCCACACGATCACCAGACCGTTTGACTCCGCCAATGCCAGGCCGCCGCTGGTGCAGAAGATTTTTTCACCGTTCAAAATCCACTCGTTGGTGGCTTCATCAAAGACGGCGGTCGTCTGGATGGCGGATGTATCCGACCCGGCACCCGGTTCGGTCATCGCCATCGCGCCCCACACCGGTTGATCGCCTTCCGCGAAACGGGTGAGGAATCGGATTTTCTGGTCTTTGGTGCCGACGGCTTCGATGGCAGAACCACCCAGCGCCGCACTCGGCAGACACAGATAAATCCCGGCATCGCCCCAGGAGAGCATCTCGACCAGCTTCATCATGCGCAGATAGTAGCTGCTCGGACCTTTGCGCTCGCTCGACTCCGTTGGTTGCTCCTGATCCAGCTTTTCCAGCGTCTTCTTTTGCATACTGCTGAGAATAGGCCACATCTGCTCGAAGAAGGCGGTAGGGCGCTCGTGTTCGTTCTCATCCATCTCCCGTGAGAACGGACGCATGGTGGTATCCGCGATGAACTTCACCATCTGCGTAAGCTGCTCGATGCTTTCGGGAATTTCAAAATTGATTCCAGCAGCAATTTTTTCACTTGTATTGTTGTTTAACATCATTGATCCCTCGCTAAACAATTGCCAGTCCGTCGAAGGTGGGGAAGCCGCGCCCGTTGCGCAGCCAGCGCTCCGCCGGATACTCACGGATGAAGCCATAGCCGCCCAACGTCTGCACACCGCTGTCGGTGGCGAAGAGAACTGCTTTATCAGCGTACTGACGGGCGAGATAGGCTTCTCGTGTTGCATCCTGGCCTTGATCGAGCTTCCAGGCTGCCTCCCATGCCATCAAACGCGCACCGTCCACCTCAACGGCAACTTCCGCCAGCATGAAGGCGATAGCTTGATTCTGAGCGATAGGCTTGCCGAACTGCACCCGCTCTTTGGCATATTCACGGGCGTATTCTGAAGCGGCACGGGCCACACCCACCGCCATCGCCGCCAGTGCAACATTGCTGCGGTCCAGAATGGTCTGGAAATTGATGCCGACTGATCCGCCCAGGCGGTCGGTCGCTTTCACCCCGTTGAGGTTGATACGATAGGTCGGCAGCGCACGCAGACCCATCAGCATTTCGCGTTTTTCGATGCTGAAACCCTCGGCGGTAGTTTCGATGATAAATGCCTCCGTCGCCCCTGATTCGGTGTTACGGGCGTACACCAGCATATGGGTGGCCGATTCGGCCAGCGGCACATAGGCTTTGACTCCGTTCAGTGTGAAGCCGTCCTCGCCGGGTGTAGCGGTGGTCTTCAAATTGTGCGGGTCGAAGGTGATGGCTGGTTCCAGCAGGGCCGCCGTCGCCGGGGCGAAGTCCTCTTCCAGGAACATCGGCAGCAGTTCTTCGCGTTGTTCCGCCGTGCCGAAAAGCGTCACGGGATAGGCAAACAACGCCGGGGTCAGGATGTGCATGGCGGATGCCAGTTCACCGAAAGCCAGTTCTTCGGCGGCCAGCGCACCCGTCAGGGCGCTCAGTTCACCGAAACCGCCCAGTTCCTCCGGGATGGACGAGGGGATAATGCCCATCTGCCAGCCCATCTCGATAACATCCATATCCGGTTCGCTGGCCTCGTCGGCTTCGTGTGCGATGGTCCGTACATCGCGGGTGGCAAAGCGCCGGATCGTTTCAACCAGCAGTTGCTGGTCCTCGGTAGGGGTAAAGGAGATCATCGCTCTATTTCCTCCGCAATGAATTTAAGAAATTTTCAGCAATCATATTGGCGATGGATTCGCCGTCCAGGCGTCCATCTTTGCGATACCACACGGCCACCCAGTTCTGAGCACCGAGCATGATTTTGGCGAAGATGGTTTCGTCCACCGGGCGAAACTCACCGTTGGTGATCCCCTCATGGATGACCTGTAAGAAAAGCGCTTCAAAATAGGCGCGGCGGGCGAAAAATGCATCACGGCGGGTGATGAGTTCTTTGTACAGGGCATTGCTCGGTTTGAGGTTCATGAGCGGGCGAATCTCGAAGATCATAGCGACACCCACGCCGGTGTGTTCCGTCAGACCGATGATGTGCAGACGGACCATCTCGGTCAACTTTTCCGCGCAGGATGCCCCCGATTCTACGATGGGTTCCAGTTGTTCAATGACATGTTCCAGGCCGCCTTCCAGCACGGCGAGGATCAGGGCGTCTTTGTTGGGGAAATGGTGGTAAAGGCTGGCCGCGGTCAGATTGACGCGACCGGCGATGTCTTTCATGGTGGTGGCCTCGTAGCCCTGGTGGTGCATGACGTCGGCTGCGGCCAATAGAATATCTTCCCGGTTGACGCTCTGGTCAGCGGGCTTGCGTGCCATCGGCAGCGCCCCTTTCGATGAAAATTAATCTAACGCTGATTCGATTATAGAATATCCAACTGGGGAGTCAAGCAAGGCTCACCCGCCACTCATCTGGCGACACTGGCGGGCGGCTTCAAACAGGACGACACCGGCGGCCACCGCTGCATTGAGCGATTCGGTTTGGGCCGCCATCGGGATTGAGAGGGACTGGCTGGCAATCTGGTGCATGGCTTTGCTGGCACCGTGCGCCTCATTGCTGACCACAATCGCCCAGGGACGGGTCCAATCCACTGCGTCGTAGGACATATCAGCTTCAGCGGCGGTGACATAGACTGCCAGATTGGCACAGTATTGCTCAATCTCGCCGCGACTCGCGCCGACAATGGGCAGCCGAAAATGTGCGCCCATGCCGCTGCGCAGGACTTTAGGGTTATAGGGGTCCGCGCTGCCTGGTTCGAGCAAAATCGCAACCTGGACGCCAGCAGCGGCAGCGGTGCGCAGCATGGTCCCCAGATTGCCGGGATCGCGAATGTTATCCAGAATCAGCACACGCTCCGGTTCACGGGGAAGCTGTGGATGGGGCATGGGAAAGACACCGACAACGCCCTGGGGCTGCTTGGTGTCGCTGACATGCTGCATCACCTCACTGTTGACTGGCAGCATTTGCACCGATCGGTCTTGCAGTGTGGCAATCAGATCGTAATCGGCGAAGGTCGGTTCGTAGAGGATAAACACCGGCTTGTGACCGCGTTCAACTGCATCGCGCACCAGTCGCGTGCCTTCCAGAGCGATCTTGCGCTCTTTCAGACGGGCACGCGGGCGATTTTGCAGGCTGTAGGCCAGTTTCACGCGGTCATTTTGCAGGCTGGTAATCGTATCCACTGAATATCCTAAAATACAGGTTGGGCCGGGAAATCATCCAGCGGCAGACCGAGAATCTTCGCCAGTGTGGGCGCGACCTGGACCGCTTTTGCCGAGGGGATGTTGCCCTGAGGCACATCCGGTCCGGCCAGGATGCAGAAACGGTCATCGCCGGGTAGACCGGGGCGCAATCCGTGACTGGATTTGTTCCTGGGTGGGCCGACCGGCTCGGTTTCGTCCAGGTCATCCAGTTCAAATGTGACGTGATCCGGTGCGATGAAGGCGGCAATCTGATCGCGGTGATCCGTTGGGATATAGTTGGTGTGGAACCGCTCGACGCCATAGGGTTCCAACGCTTTTGCTATGCGCTTCAGGTGATCGGCGTCTTCCGCTTTGACCATCATAACACTGCCCTCGCTCTGCATGACCGTGCCGGGGATGATGACCTGCGGATGGATGGACTCTTTGATCTGGCTGTGGCCGTGATCGCTCATTACGGCGATATTCCATTGGGCCAGGACACCGGCAGAGCGCAAACGCTCAACGACCCCGCCGACGGCCATATCCGCCTGGGCGACCGAGAGATGCGACATCTCGGTCTGGTAGCCGGTGGCATGCTGGACGGAGTCGGTCATCAGATATTCGGTCACGACCAAATCGGGGGTGTCTTCGCTGTCTGCGGCGGCGATACCGGCCCAGTTCAGCACATAATGATCCGCTGTCGTACCGTAGGTGAACCGGTCGGCACCATTAAGCTCCGGCAATATACCGGGGAATTCGGCACGCTCACACATCGCTTGTAACCGGTGGCTGCGATTGGCGTAGGCATAAACTCGCAGCCATGCATCATCGGCGGCCTCTGGCTCCGGATCGCGTGCCCGTTGGATGAACGCGCTGATCCACCAGGGCGGCACAAACAAATCGGTATCCTCCGGTCGGATCATACCAAATCCGATGACGGCGACATCCAGACCGGCGGCCTTCGCCCGTGCTGGCAGCGTCGACACCCGAATGTCATCCGGGTTGGCATAACGAAAGTCGCTGCCGTCCCAGATTTTGTTGCCGTAAATCCCGGTCTGGTCAGCGGTAAATCCGGTCATCATCGACGTGCGCCCCGGCAGCGAAGTACCGAGGACCTCACTGTGCAAATTCTCGATAACGAGACCCCGGTTTGCCAGTGCCGAGAGATGGGGCAGGCGACCGCGTGACTTGGCGAAATAGTCGGCACTGACCCCATCGATCATGATTACAAGAAGCGGCATAGGGCATCCTCCACATCTTCGTTTAGATGAACACTATGCCCTGTCGGCTTTAAGCATCGGTTATGATTGGGTTAAATGCAAAACCGCCGGCGACCCGGCGGTTGATATGTGCTTTGTGAAGCCGCTCAGTTCTGCTGGTGCTGTTGGCTCAGGGCAGCCAGCTTGGTAAAGCTCTCGGCATCGCGCACCGCGATGTCGGCCAGTACCTTGCGGTCCAACTCCACACCGGCCTGTTTGAGACCGTAGATAAAGCGACTGTAGCTCAGACCGTTCAGCCGCGCAGCCGCATTGATGCGGGTGATCCACAGGCGGCGCATATCCCGCGCACGCACGCGGCGGTCGCGGTAAGCGTACCACATGCTCTTCAGCATAGCTTCGTTGGAACGGCGGAACAGGCGACCGCGTGTTCCCCACTGGCCTTTGACCATCTTGCGAATTTTGTTGTGTTTGCGACGCCGGACGACGCCGGTTTTTGCTCTGGGCATAGTTTTTGTCTCCCGGTTAAAAAGACCCGGATCACGCCGGGTTGATGGTCGATTCAATTACATGCTGTAAGGACGCTTATGCCGGGGGATTGGCCTTATACTTGCCGATATAAGGGGCAAGCTTTCTGATCTTCTTGACATCACCCGTATGCGTCACTTCGATGGTCTTATCGAACTGGCGCTTGCTGCGCATGGACTTGCGACGGCGCAAATGGCTTTTGCCGCCTTTGGTCCGCACGACTTTGCCACTTCCCGTTGTTCTAAAACGCTTGGCAGTGGCCTTATGCGTCTTGAGTTTGTATTTTTTACCCACGTTGAGAACTCCTGGTTACTTCTTGTCTGAAATCGGAGCCAGGACCATCAACATCGCTCTACCTTCGAGGTTAGGCCGCTGTTCGACTACCGCAACGTCTTCAAGTTGCTCGGCAATTTTGGCTAGACGATCCCGCCCAATATCTGGATGGGTGATCTCACGTCCCTTGAATTTGACCCGGACACGAACCTTCATCCCCTCTTCAATCCAGCGCCGCGCATTGCGCACTTTAAAACCGAGGTGATGGTCGTCTGTTTTAGGGCCAAGCTGAATTTCTTTAATCTCGACGTTCTTTTGTTGTTTTCTCGCCTTACGTTCGCGCCGTTGTTTCTCATACTGAAACTTGCCGAAGTCCATGATCTTGCAAACGGGCGGCTCGGCTTCCGGGGCGACCTCAACCAGATCGAGGTTGCTCTCTTCTGCCATGCGGATAGCATCATTGGTCGGCACAACGCCTACATTGCGCGATTTGCCTTCGCCTTCCTCAATAATCAGACGGACCTCGCGTGCGCGAATTTGACGATTAACACGGTAATCAGGATTAGCTATTGCCTCATTCCTCTCTACATACAATGCGATTGGTGTCATATTCTGGCGTGAAGCGTGTAAAGTGTATCATACGCCTTTGGATAGAGTCAATTGTGGTTTCACGCCATTAGCCTGCACTTCATCCAATGCCAGCCAGTATAATTGGATCAAATCGGCGTCGCTGCCCTTGTAACGCCGCAGTGTTTGCTGGGCGCAGGCAGCACACCCACGCATAGCCCGGTAGCTGTCTGTTTCGCAGTTCATACAGCCGTTCAGCCGGATCATCATCAGCATGAAAGCCAGTTTCTCTTCGTGTACTTCGTCCAGGCTGCTGATGCGTGCCACCAGTTCGGCCCATTCCGGCCCGCGCAGGTTGCGCAAACTGGCGATAACATAGTGTGGAAATAGAAGCTCATTATCGGTATACATACCCTGTCCGGCCTATAACTCATCATCCATTAAAGAATATGAGCGCAAGAAAAATCTGTCAACCGCTTTATCGTTATAATGGGGGCATCAATGGCTAAGGGGGCTGCGATGAGATGGATACTGCTGCTGCTGATCGTGCTGTGGACTACCGCCTGTGGTTCGGGCGATGCGGTGGTTTTCGCACCAACGCCGTCACCACCAGATGTCTCGCCCACGCTCTACCAGCATCCCGGCGGTGCATTCACCGTTGAAGTGCCGCGCCAGTGGGCGGTACACGTCCAGAATACCGACCAACTGGCTTCCGCTGCGTTCACACCGCCAGGAGAGACCGTACCGGCGGTTACGATAGGGGCCATCCATCTGGATGATGAACGCCCGCTGGTGGAGATCATCAATGGCTATCAGAACGAGCGGCGTCGGTACAGTGAGCAGGAGCGGCAGGCGATGGGAGATGGTAGCTGGCGGTTGGCCGGTTTGCGCGTCACCGTCGGTGGACTGCCGCAGCAGGTGAACACCTTTATCGAACGCCAGGGCAATCAGATCGGTGTGATCGAGGTGGTCATCCCCACCGACCGCACGCGCCTGACCGAACTGGAACGCATTACCAACACCTTTCGCCTCAATCCTGATGCCGGTTTGCAGCCGACCGCTCTGGACACACTTCACGCCATGACGACCGCCACATTGGAAGTCGTGAGCGCTGTTGGCTGGCGCACCGACCGGGGCGTCTTCTTCATCACCGGCGAGGTCGGCAACTTTGGTGCGGCTCCGGTTGGCCCGGTACCCGTGCGCGTCAGTCTGGAATCCGCCGATGGTGCGATTCTGGCGGAGTCGTTCGATACCACCATGGGGCATGGCGTCCCGCCCGGTGGCTACGCGCCCTTCAGCCTGCGCTTCGGTCAGGGGCAGCCCGCCGATGCGTCCCGCTTCACCCTCACACTGGACAATGGCCCGGTGGTTGAAGGGGGTATGCTTGATGGGCGTGACTTAACCTGGTCCAATGAGACGATCTTGCTGCCGGAGGGCCATTTGCTCATCGAAGGCACCGTCACCCATATTGGTGCTGCACCGCTGACCGATGTGATCGCTACCGTGACTGTGTTCGACGCCGACCGCCGTGTCATCGCTGCCGGATTTACCACGCTGGCGGATATGGCTCCCGGAGATAGCGATACCTTCCAGATACGGGTGCCGGAACTGGGCGGCGATCCGCTGGACTCGTTTGTCACCGTGCAGGCTCGTGTTAATGTTAATGCTGATGATTGAAGGCTGTACCCATATCTTATGGGGGTGGTCGGCCACACACTGACCGCGCAGACCCGCGCTATGCTGGTGGGAGCCAACCTGTTGCACCTCACACCATGCACAGCCTGGATGCGCTTATCGCCCCATAGCCACCTGATCGCCCACTGCCCGCACCAGCGACATCAACTGGACCAACTCGGCGGGGATATAGCCGTCCTGGGCGAACACCGCCCGTTCCTGTCCCCCGCGCTGGATGCTCAGACGGTACAGATATTCGTCGTCCTGACGGGTGGAACTGATGAGATTGCCCTGCATCCCGAAGAAGTTCAACGTCGTGATGGCCTCGTTGATCTCCAACTGCTTCTCGGCAGTGATGGTCCCCTGGCGCTGGTCGCGTGCGGCCCGGCCATCACCGAAAATCTCGGTGGTACTCAGGATGTTCTCCTCCGAGTCCATCAACTCGAAGCGAATATAATCGAACATCGCCCCCGGTTCCGGTTCTTCGGTCACAGAGGCCACCAGGGTGCGTGGCCCCGGCACCGGCAGGGCGTCTTCGTCCACAAGCGTCTGTGTGGGCAGTTCAAACGGCGTCTCGGTGGGTTCCAACACCTCGTTCAATTCGGATTCAAATGTAGCCACATCGGGCGATACCCCTTCGGGCAGTGTCGGTTCGGGGATCGACGTCGGCGGGGTGTTTTGCGCCGCAGCGATCTGATCGCCGTCGTTTGGACCGTCGGGTGGGGTGTTGGTTGGCACCCCATCTTGCACCGGTGCTGGTGTCACCGTTGGATCGATCACCCCATCGGTCGGCAGAATGACCTGCGTCGGCACATCGGCCACATCGGTACTGTCCGGGTTGTCACCGTTGTTATCATCATTGGAGAACAGAACCAGCGCCAGTACGATCAACAGAATGATCGCCAGCACGACGATGAATCCCAGTAACAGTCGGTTGCGTGTCTGGTCGGACATGGAATACTCCGGAATTGTCCCAACATTAATTTTAGTTTAGGGCCAACGCCGTCATTATGGCAAGCGATTTTCTGTTCAGGTCTCGCTACAATTGCACTTCGTGCGCATGCCGGACGAAATCCAGCCTGCCCAATGCGCCCAACACCCCATTCGGCAGCGCCGCGTCCAGCGTCAGTACCGTGAGTGTCTGCCCGCCCGGTTCCGCTCGCCCGGTGCGCCAACTGGCGATATTGACGTCGTTCTCGGCCATCAGCATACCCACACGTCCGATCACGCCAGGACGGTCATAACTGCCCAGAAGCAGCAGACATCCACGCGGCACAAAATCCATGCGGTAATCGTTGATCTGGATGATGTGCGGCTCGCGGCGGTCCAGCATGGTACCGGAGATAGTGATCGTCTCGTCGTCACTCAGGGTCACACGGCATGAGACCAGATTGGTATATTCGCTGATGTGCAGCCCTTTAGCCTGTGACACGGTAATACCGCGCTCGCTGGCGATGAGCGGCGCGTTGATATAGCTGACCGACTCGCCCAGGACAGGGGACAGCAGTCCCTTAAGCAGCGCTGCTGTCAATGGTTTGACCAGCAGACTTACATCTTCGCCCCGGTATTCGACCGCGACTCGCTCGATAGGACTGCGAGCCAGCACATGTTGCAGCGTGCCGATGCGCTCTGCCAGTTCCAGGTAGGGCCGGACCGCATCATAAACCACGCCGGGCATGGATGGCATGTTCACCACATTGCGATAATCGACGTCGTTCAGTGCGTCCAATACCTGCCGGACGACCAGCAGCGAAGCATCCTGTGTCGCTTCAACCGTGTTGTCGCTGATATGCGGCGTGTGGATCACGCTTTCCAGACCCACCAGTGGACTGTTGTACGGTGGTTCTTCGATGTAGACATCGGTCGCCAGTCCTGCCAGATGACCGTCCTGGAGCGCATCAACCAGCGCCTGCTCATCCACAAGCTTGCCGTGTGCCGTGTTGATAAGCCGGCTGCCTGCTTTCATCTGCCGGATAAGCTCGGCGTCCAAAAGACCGTGTGTTTCTGGCGTCAGCGGCACATGCAGCGTCACGACGTCACTCCGCTGGAGTAGTTCCCGCAGTCCGACCAGGATCACCCGCGAGTCGCTGACCTGATCCTCGCGGATATACGGATCGTTCGCCAGCACATTCATACCGAAGGCCAGCGCCCGCTGCGCCACCACCTGACCGACCTGGCCGAAGCCCACGATGCCCAGCGTCTTACCCGCAAGCTGCGTCCCTGCCTGCCGCGCCCGGTCCAGCAGCCAGTACCCGGCCCGCATTCCATTATGCGCGTCGATTAACCGGCGGCTGAGCGCCAGCATCAGTGCGAAGGCGAACTCACCGTCGGCGATGGCGCTGATGCCCGGCACGTTCATCACCAGAATGCCGCGCCGGGTGGCGCTGTCGATGTCGATGCTGTCCAGGCTGCGCGACGGACGGGCGATCAGCCGCAGATTGGGCGCTTGGTCCAGCAGGTCGGCGTCCACCCGCACATCCTCACGGGCGATCAGGGCGTGGGCGTTCTGAACCCCCTCACGTACCGCAGCCAGTGATGGCGCGACCATCTGGAACGTGACACCATCCACGTCCCGCAAAAGCTGCTGGCTCTCCTCAGTCAGCGCCGTGGCGATGAGAATATGCGTCATGGCTGGTTTAAATACGCGACGACTGCGTGCAGATCGTCAAATACATGCGGCGTGATCCCGGCGAAGGCTTCCCGCCGGGTGTGGCTGAGGTCTGGTACGGCCAGGCACGTCATACCGGCGGCCACGGCTGCTCGTGCGCCGTTAGGACTGTCTTCCAGCGCCAGACACCGTTCCGGTGCAAAACCCAGTTTACGCGCCGCCGTCAGATACACATCCGGAGCCGGTTTGCCCAGAGGTTCGTCCTCAG
>CAYQJO010000050.1:0-16828 GCA_964417785.1 uncultured Anaerolineaceae bacterium
GTCGAAAGCGGCTGGGGCCAGATTCCGGTCGTTGACGAAGAGGGCAGCCTGACGGGCATTGTCACCCGCACAGACCTCATCAAACACTGGGGACGGGTTCACCCGACAGAGCGCACCCAGGACGAACACATCACCGCTGAGCAGATTCGCGATGTTCTCGGAGACGCCGCCACCCGATTGATCCAGGCTATTGCGGACCGGGCGCAGCGGCGGCAGTTGAACATGTATCTGGTCGGTGGGGTGGTCCGCGATCTGTTTTTGCAGCGCCCCAACCTGGATATTGATTTCGTCATCGAAGCGGACGCCATCGCCTTTGCCGAAAGCCTGTGCGATGAACTGGGGGGTTCGATCAACAGCTACCGGCCATTCGGCACCGCCAAGTGGCGGTTGGATGAAGCGGTGGGTGCAATACTTGATCTCGACATCGACCTGCTGCCGGATACCATCGACTTCGCCACCTCGCGCAACGAGTTTTACACCCATCCGACGGCGCTGCCGTCCGTCTACAGCAGTTCGATCAAACTGGATTTGCACCGACGTGATTTCACCATCAACGCCCTGGCGATCCAGGTCAGCCCGCAGATCTACCGCGTGCTGGATTTCTACGGCGGTCTCAATGACCTGCGCGGCAAGCTGATCCGGGTGCTGCACAGTTTGAGCTTTGTCGATGATCCGACACGCATCCTCCGCGCCATCCGCTTTGAATTTCGTCTGGGCTTCCAGATTGAGGAGCGCACCGCTGAACTCATCGCCCATTCGGATGAGATGCTGCGCCGCATCACCGGCGAGCGGGTGCGCAATGAACTCCGGCTGCTGCTGCGTGAACCCAACCCTGAACGCGCCTTACGGGCGATGGATCAGCGAGGGCTGCTGGTCGCCATCCACCCCTATCTGCATTTCCCGGCAGAAGCCGCCGACGGATTCCTGACAGCCCGCAGCACACAAAAGGACTGGCCGGTCGAACCAGAGCGGCTGCGCTATCTCTACTGGCATATCTGGATGGACTATATCCCATATGACCACATTGACGATCTGGGACTGCGGCTGTTATTCAGCCAGGATTGGATTGCCGCGTTGACGGCCAGCGCACAACTCTTCCAGGAACCGCCACCAACCGACCTGCCAGCCAGCCAGCTTGTGCGCAGACTCCAGACCGTTCCGGAAATCGCACTGCTGGCGGTGTGGATTCTCAGCGATGCGCCGCACCGGGAGCAGATTCGACGGTATCTGGACGAATGGCGGCATATTCAACCAGCCACAACCGGCCACACCCTGCGCGAACGCGGACTACCACCCGGACCGGCATATAAAACCATTTTGAGTCGTTTGCGCGATGCCCGGTTGGATGGTGAGATTGTCAGCGATGAAGATGAAAACGCTATGCTGACCCGGTTGGTGGAGGAAGCACAGCATGACCGTGATTGAACCCGTAGGGCTGACCGTCAGCCTGCCGATTGCGATCCGCCCGGCGACCGCAGATGATCTGCCACTGTTGGAATGGTACGGGCAGTACAAACACTATCGCCGCCTGTTCCGCCGCACTTTCCAGGCCCAGCAAGACGGTCGGCGGTTGATGCTGGTGGCAGACTGCAATGCCTTCCCCATCGGGCAGATATTCATCCAGTTCAACTGTGACAACTCGCGCATCGCGGACGGTGAAGAACGTGGCTATCTATTTTCGCTGCGGGTGATGCAGATGTTTCAGCGACAGGGAATCGGTACACGGTTGGTACAGCAGGCTGAGACCATCCTGAGCGAGCGCGGCTACCACTATGCGACCATCGCCGTCGCCAAATCGAACAACAACGCCCGACGACTTTATCACCAACTGGGATATGGGGTTTTTGCCGAGGATCCTGGCACCTGGTCTTATGTCGATCATAAGGGTAAAGTAAGGCAGGTAGACGAGCCTTGCTGGGTGCTGGAAAAGTCGCTATAATCTATGCAATGGATGAACGTTCCATAAATTACAGGTTGTAAATATGGATACGTTAATGGTTTGGCAACAAAGTAGTGAGGCAACAATTCATGGTAACTCAGCAAGCGGCAGTGGAAGTCCGTCGCTGGCAAGGCGGTCAACATCCGACTGTTTCGGCAATCACCCGTCTGATGCGCAAAGAGGGTCTGCGCCCTTACCTGTGGGAAAACGCTGCAAATCACCGTTATCCTGTGCGCAGTCACGGATACGATAAAATCCTGTTTGTGATCGATGGCACGGTAGACGTCACCCTGCCGGATAGCAACCAGCAGGTCCGCCTGCGCAGCGGCGACCGGATTGATCTCCCCGCTGGCATCCGGCACGGCGTTATCGTCTCCGCCAGCGGCGCACGCTGTGTGGAGGCAGCCATCAACAGACCACGCAGCGCCAGAAAACGATAATCAACTGCCTATCCAATTTGAGCGGGGGCCTTTGCAGCTCCCGTTTTTGTATGGAAATGTAAACATCTCGTTAAATCGGGAAGGAATATCGTTTCGGGTCCGTCTAAGGAATGTAAAGAAAGCGGAAAATCGGAGCACGAATATGTTGGATTATGTCATAGCGGCGGTTGCCGGATTTGTGTCGTTTATTTCGCCGTGTGTTCTACCTCTGGTACCGGCCTACATTGGGTATATGGGCGGGCGCATCACCAATAAGGTCTCGGCTCAGGTGGCCGCCGTTGGTGAAGTCGATACCGGGCCGACCCTGACAATGCGACTGGGCATCCTGATGCACGGCATCGCATTCGTGGCCGGATTCACCTTTATCTTCGTCACACTCGGTATTCTGGGGACGGCGTTTGTCCGTGAAGTCGGCGGCAGCAACATTAGCGAGGTCGAGGGCCTCATCGGACGGGTCGGCGGCGTATTGATTATCGCCTTCGGCCTGCACTTCATGGGTGCGATACCGGCCTTCTTCAAGTGGCTGCGCAAGAACGATTCCATCCTCAAATCGTCGTTGACCTCTGTCGCAGTGATTGTAATCGGTCTGGCGCTGATCGCCTGGGGTTTCACCGGGACCCTCAATGTGTGGGAGACGTCGCAGTACCCCGCCTGGGCCGGATTCATCGCCCTGATCGCCGCCGCAGTTCTGGCGCTGACGATGGTCATGGGCGACGCGTTCGTCCAGCCAGAGAAGTTCTGGAACAAGACACTCAACACCCTGGATTACGCTTTTTACGCTGACACACGCCGCCAGATCACCGCACAGGGCAACCAGGGACTCAGCAGTTCCGCGCTGATGGGAGTGGTCTTCGCCGCTGGTTGGACCCCCTGCATCGGCCCGACCCTGGGACTGGCGATGACCATGGCCGCCAACGGCGGCGATGTCGCCAACGCAGCGGCGCTGATGACGGCCTATTCTCTTGGCCTGGGCATTCCCTTCTTGCTGACTGCGCTCATGCTTGATAGTGCATCCGGTATGCTGCGCCGCCTCAAGAGCAATATGAATACCATCAAGGTTGTCAGCGGAGCCTTCCTGGTGGTTATCGGCTTCAGTGTCGCCAGCGGTGGTTTGCAGGACCTGAGCGCCCGCTTCAACGCTGAATTTGGCGATGTGTCGCTGCGCCTGGAACACTGTACCGTCGGGGTGGTGGAAGGCGACATCCGTGTCGGGCAGTATGTCAACTGCGTGACCGGCGAGGAGGACTTCGAAACGCTGCGTACCGCCAATGAGACCGCCGAACTGCCAACAGACACAATCAACACCGCCAGCCTGCCGTCCATCAGCGGCGGCCTGCCAGAAGCGGACCTGCCGGAAGTCGGCCTGTCGGTGGGTGAACTGGCCCCGGATTTCCAGACAACCAATCTGGATGGCGAGACGGTATCGCTCTCGGATTATCGCGGACAGACTGTGCTGCTCAACTTCTGGTTCACTGCCTGCGGACCGTGCCGCATCGAAATGCCACACTTCCAGGAGACATTTGAGAAACACGAGGACTTCGTGGTGGTGGCCGTCAACCGCGAGGAAAGCGCCAGCACGGTCAGCGATTTCGCCGGTGAACTGGGCCTGAATTTCCCTATGCTGCTTGATGAAGACAGCACCATCCAGGACCTTTACGGCATTGTCGGCTATCCATCGACCTTTATTCTCGATACTGACGGCGTGATTGTGTCCAAACCCATCGGTCTGATTACGCCAGATCGCCTCAACGAACTGCTGGACGAAGCGATGTCGTGAGGCGCTCGCTCCGGGTTCTCACAGCCGCCATGTCGATGGGACTGGCGGCTTTTCTGATTGCAGCCGCTGGACTGCCCCAACGCGCCGATTACACCGGCTACACGATTTCCGGTCTGGCGGAACAGGTCGCGCCGGAGCGCGGTTATCTGGCCCCACTGATTCAGGCGCTGGACCTGGACGGACAGCCGGTCGATCTGTGGCAGATGCGCGGCCATCCGGTGATCGTCAACTTCTGGGCCACCTGGTGTCCGCCGTGCCGTGAGGAGATGGTCATCCTGCAAGACCTCCACAACCAACAACCCGATCTGCACGTTCTGGCGGTCAATCTGGGCGAAGACCGGCGCACGGTTGCGGCGTGGCGCGACCGGCTCGACCTGACCTACAATATCCTGCTTGACACCGACCGCGTTATCGCGCAGGATTACTACTTCCGTGATCCACCGTCTACATTTGTGATCGACCCGGAAGGTCGAATCACGCATGTATTCTACGGGCCGGTCACGGCGGAGCAATTACTGGATGCAGTGAAGACAGGAAACTGATGGCAGAAAACAACCGGCGGCGGCAGGTCGCCCTGAAAGCAAACATCTGGACCCTGCGGCTGACCCGCAACTGGCTGCGCGTGGCGCTTTCGATCCTGGCGTTGTATGCACTGCTGCCCTTCGCGGCACCGGTCCTCAAGCAGGCCGGGGCGGATAGCGCGGCCAACGCCCTCTACCGAGTCTACAGCCCCTTCTGCCACCAGTTCGCCTTCCGCTCGTTTTTCCTTTTCGGCGAACAAGCGGCCTATCCCCGCACCATCACCGGCACCGACCTCACGCCGTTTGAGGTTTACGCCGACGACCTGAGCATCTTCGACGGCGTCGACCTGGATGGATTTGACGTGGACCTGATGTTTGCCGCCCGTGATTTCGCCGGTAACGACCAGATGGGTTATAAGATCGCCCTGTGCGAGCGCGACATCGCCATCTATCTGGCGCTGCTCACCGGCGGGCTGATTTACAGCATCCCGGTGGTACGGCAGCGGCTGCGTCCGGTCCCGTTGTGGTTGTATGTCTTCCTGGGACTCGGCCCCATCGGCCTGGATGGCTTCAGCCAGATGTTCGGCTATCCGCCCTTTAACTTCTGGCCGCCAAGAGAGACGCTGCCGGTCTTCCGCGTGCTGACCGGGGCCATCTTCGGCTTCATGAACGCGTGGCTGGCGTTTCCTTACCTGGAGTCGGCGGTGCGCGATACCCGCCGCGAGATCGAATACAAACTCTGGCACGCCGGTATCGACGTATAAAAAGAGACAGGACCACGCGGTCCTGTCTCTTTTACCCCCTCTAAAGTCGTTTGACTACTGGCCGCTTCCAGTATCGGAAGCATCGCAGTCGTCACCGATACAGACATCCGCACCCGGTGCGCAGACCACCGAGACTGACTCATTGCCGAGACTCTCGGTCAGCGTATAGGTGCCGAAGCCGAAACCCGTCACGGTGAAGGACTTGCTCTGATTCTCGTTCAGATCAAAGCTGTTGCTCCCCGGTGTGACATTGGTGCTGCCATCCAGTATGATCGTGACCGTCTTGCTGCTGGTCATATCACCACCGTTGTTCCTGATGGTGAAGGACGGCTCCGCAGACCCTTCCTCGCAGGTTGCCGACAGCACCAGATCGGGATCGGTTGGTTCATCGGTGGGTGTGGTCGGCGTCACCTCCTCAGTGGCTGTCTCCTCGGTCTCGATGACCGTCGGGCGCGGCGGATCGGTCGGTGCCGGAATGTCGGTCGGATTCGGGCGCGGTGCGTCATCCAGCGCGATACGACCGCGATCCAGGCGACCATAACCCGGGCCATTGCCACCACCACGATACTCACAGCCGAAGTCGAAGTAGGTGCCGAAGAACGACCACTGGCCCCAGGACCAGGCACTGTCTGGCCGTAAGGGTGTGCCGTTGAACTGGAGATACATCGTCGCCGACGTATACGGCGGCATCATGTAGGCCACGTTCTCAAACTGGGTCGTGACAGGATCACCACCGTCTTCAGAGACGATCTCAAACTCTTCACCAACGGAGTAGTAGTGACCGTCATCCGGATTCATGTTCACACTTGCGCCACCCTCGGTGAGCGTCTTTGGCCCCCTCGGATTGTCCACCCAGGGCGCGTCAGGGTTGGACCAGAGCAGCCAGCCATCCGGGTCTTCGGCGTCGTTACCACCGATGGTGATCTTGTTCAGATACCACTTACTCGATGTGAAGCCCGCATCCACCGGGTCCGGATAGGTGATATTGAAGCCGAGCATCGGTGACGGCACATTGCGGTCGTTAATCAGCGTCAGCTTGACCACGCCGTAGATGTCGAAACCGCCCCATTCCACGTCCATCGCCACATTGATGCAGTCCGGCGGCAGTTCTTCGGTCTCGAAGGGATCAGGCACGGGCGTGTCGTCCGGCACTACATCGACGTCGTTGTTGATGCGTTTGATGCAGTCGCGGCCCGGGTCAGTCGGAAACTGCGGGTGGACGAAGCGGATTTCCGTACCGGTGAACATCCACTCTTCCATCGTGTTTTGCAGCAGACCGGCGTTCTGGAACACCAGTTGCAGGTCCTTGACCTCGCCGCCATAAACACGTTTGTCGGCTGTGGCCCAGCGGTCCAGGTCTGCGGGAGCGGTGAACTCACTGGTGTCGAGCATCCAGTCGCCCGCGCCCAGCTTGAACTGGTCGCCATCCCAGATGTCGAGCAGTTCCGTCGGGTTGAGGTCGCTTTCCAGGCGGCCCTCCCAGAAGACGTCGGCTCCCATACCGGCGAAGGTCAGCAGCGTATTCTGGTAGTCGTAGGGATCAATCCAGCGCACTTTCAGGTAACGAAGCTGCGTGGTCCAGCCGGGATTGCCAGTGTTGTTGATCTCAACCAGCGCCCGCTGCTGGTAGAAGCGCATATTGCCAATCGACAGCGCGTCGCAGTCGAAGCTGGCCGGTTCGTCGGTCGCCGTTGGTGGCGGGATGTCGGTCGGACGATCAGTGGCCGTCGGCGGGACAGGCGTATCGACCGGCGTATCGGTCGGGATCGGTGTCGGCGTGTCTTTGTCGCCCTGGCCGGGTGGGCTGCCCTGCACCGCGTTGAGCGCCCGCGCCGAACGGAAGGATTCGTTCACACCGGAGCGGCGGGCTTCCATCTTGACGTATTCCGCCAGACCGAGCGGTGTGATCAGCGGGTGGTTGAAGGTGATGAACACCGTCACACGGTCGCCGGGACCACCGGCATCGAGCCAACGCCGCCCGAAGTTGGCCGGCACATTGCGTGCGCCGATGGGCTGCAGATCGGTGCGCGTATCCGGGTTCACCCATACATTCGGATTCTGCTCGTTGAGCATGCAGTAGGGCGGTTGATAATCCAGGGCCACACCCGTCGGTATCGATGATTCCTCATAGACGGTGACGAATCGCTGGCGCGGCGAGAGCGGGTCAAACCCGGTCGATTCCGCATCCAGGAAGCCGCGCGAACTACACACCGACACATTGAAATACCCGCGCTGGTCGCTGCGCGGCATCGGGTTTTCCCACTGGTCGTAAAGCATCCGTTGGATGCTGCTGCGGGTGCCGTTCAACTGGTTTTCTTCCAGCGTCAGACCGGCAGCACCCTGACGGGCCACATCCATGATGGACGCCAGCCGGGCGATGTCGCGGCGCATCTCGCCGTGTTCGGGGCTGCCTGGATCGCAGTCCAGGCCATCGTACCAGGTCGCAAACAGATTCTCCGGCGTGATGATGTAGCTCTCGCTGACGGGATCGTACTTGCCGAAGACCTCCACATGATAAGTGGGAGTCTCGGCTGCTGTGCTGGGCGGCTGGTAGGCGTACAGCACACCCGGCTCATCCACCACTTCGTCCTCGTCGGGGATGTAACACGGGATAATCTCGTCCAGGTTGTATTTGCCGTCGTCGATCTGGCCGGTGGTGGCATACCGCGCCGACTCGCGGGCCGCGTTCTGGATGGTTACCCACGCCTGGAACAGGCGTCCGAACTCGACTACACCAAAAGTCAATAACAGCAGAATCGGCAGCGTGAGCGCGAACTCCGCCAGCGTCTGCCCCTTTCTTCGATGCTTTGTCTCGTACATAAGACCCTCCTAGCCTGCAATACGAGTGAACATACGTGACGCGATCTCGTCGAACACCGTCTGGAGTTCTTCCGGACCGGGTGCATTGTAGTAGTTGCCGCAGCTTTCTTGAGGCGTGCGTGTCTGGACCTGTGCCAGATTCTCCGCCAGGTTTGCCCCCGTACCACGATATCTGTAGGGGGCCTCCGGTTCACAGGGGTCTTTGGGACCCCAATCCTCGACATTGCCGTCCAGGGTGAAACCCCGGTAGTTGTTGTCGGCGTAATTGTCGTCGTCGAACTCTCGCCAGTCCTGCTGGGCGTCGTTGTCGATGGTGAAGTTATCGCCCACATCGGCGATGTAGCGCAGCAGTTCCTCACCCAGGCAGTCCTCGACATTATCGGCGCAACTGCCGCTGCCGTTGTCGAACGTCAGGCCGAAGCCAATGGTGAAGATAGTCGGCAGCACGGCGTCGTCGCCGGTGTCAAAATTGACCTGCCCGATGAAGTCGGCCCAGTCACGGGCGTAGTCGTCCACGTCGTAGAGCGGGTCGCAGGGGTTGTTGGCATCGCCGTAAACGCCGATGTCCACGTCGTAGATGTTGCCGCGCACCTTGTTCCACTCGGTCTCGTTCAGACCAGTGGGGTTATCGACGATCTCCCCGCCTTCCAGGTAATCACGGTCTTCTGCACCTGGTCCAAAGCCGACCGCGAATTCCGGATCGCCCACATTGCTGTCGCCGCCATCGCGGGCCATCCGCGTCGGCAGGCAGAAGTGGCGTGTGACCGGGCTGGTATCCGAGCAGTAGGGGAAGCCCTCGACCGTCTGGCGCAGCAGTTCGCCGAAAGGCCCGTCTGGCGCGATGCCGTAGGGACACAGGCCATAAGCACCGTAGTCGTAGTTGCTGCCGACACCAAATCGATTCTCGGATGTCGGATCATTCGGGTAGCTACAACCACCTCCGGCACATTCATACGGCTGGGCTGGCTCGACCTTGGTACCACCCACACGTACCGGATCGCTGGCACCGGCGGCACCGTCACTCAACATAATCATGACCCACACCGTCCCCTCGCGGCGGCTGGTGGCGGCGTCGGTGAGGGCGTTGTTGCCCTCACGCAAACCGGCCCCGATGTTGGTGCCGCGACAGGGGGCCTGCCGCTCGTAGGTGTCGAAGCGTGTCAGTTCATCTGAGAAGTAATTGGTGTTGGCCGTCTGCCATTCACCGGCGAACAGGTTGGGGTTCATGAAGTTGCTGATGGCCGGCTGGCCCTCGTCTTCGGGGAACAGCATGTTCCGATTGGCGTACATACTGTAGTTCTGCACCATGACCGCGTTCAAAATATCGCAGTTGAAGCGGCTGGGGTAGTTGTTGAGCGCACTGCCATTGCGGAAACTGGCTTCCGGATCGGAGTAATCGATCAGCACCGACGAACCGGGGTTTTCGCCTTCCAGCGTGATACCGGAGGCGAAGGCGGTCTCGAAATCTCGGTCGATGTAATTATCTCCATCCTCATCCACACCCGTAATCCAGCCGCCGCCGTATTCGTTCCAGGCATAGTAGTTGGGGTCGGCTCGCACGCCGACATACTCGTTCAGCACGCGCACGGCCTCGTCCAGGTCCTCGATCATGTGCGAGTAATTGGAGCCGTCGAAACTGCCCTCCGAGCCATCGGGGTCGATGATGAAAGCCGTCTTGTCGAAGGTGACGAAACCGACACGGTCGCCGCGCAGGAAGTCGATCCGCTGCAAGAAGAGCCGGGTGGCGTCGCGGGCGTCCTTGAAGGGCTGGCATATCAGATCGTCGAAGTAGAGGTCGTTGCCCTGGGCGAACTCATCGTCACCCACCGCCGTCTGGATTTCCCCATCGATAGTCACACGCCCGTTGCTGGGGTCGTTGCAGCAGCCGTAAAAGTTGTAGGTCGGCACAAACCCCGACCACATCGGAATGGTATCTGGATCGCCGTCGTTGAGAAACTCCCAATCGTAGGAGTCGAGCGTCCGTTCCATACCGTCTTCGTCGTAAAACGATTCATTCTCGTACAGGTCCAGCAGGTATTCACCGCCGAAGTCCTCCACCGTCAGACGGCGCGAGTAGGGGAAGAAACGCACCCGGCAGGCTTCACGCGGGTGGTTCTGGTCGCCGTACTCGCTCTGGATGTCATCGGGGACGAAGGAATACACCGGGTAGTATTTGCTCGATTGATCCTCGTAGAAGCCGACCGTCGCCGGGTCATCGACATAACCGCTGCCTGCCGGATCGCCATCCGGATTGTTGGCCGTATCCAGTGGCGAGCCGTCGGTGTCCAGGTAGTGGAGCCGGTTGTTGACCTCCTGCTGGGAGCGGCTGAGAATCTGGTCGCGCCAGAACCAGTCCTGGAACCAGTCATTGCCGTAGAAATTGTTGGCGGGTTCGCCGTAAGCGTCACCGGCAAAGGTGAGTTCGGGATAACTGCCGAAGGTGTCCACGTCCATCGGTGGGGTGCCGCCGTTATCCGCGTCCGGTCCCCAACTCCCCAGGCGGCTGAGGACCGAGCTTTCGCTCTCGTTGGCAGTGTTCCAGTAGCGCTGCGAGATGTGGGTTTCCAGGCGCGGCGGGATATAGGCCATGCCCATATCGACCATGGCCCAGTCTTCGTAGGTGGTGTCTTGCAGCATGGATTCGGACACGTCCATGACGATCACCACATCCATGACCGCTGTCTCGGAGATGGCGGAAGCCTGCAAGGTGACATCCTGGAAGCCGATCAGCTTGAGGAAGACCGTCGGCGAGTTGATCTGCGCCGTCACACGCACCAGCTTGCGCTGGTCGCCGGTGCAGATTTCCGAGTCGCCTTTGGTGGCGGCTTCGTTCAGCCGTTCGTATTCCTCTTTCCAGTTCTCGAAGTTCTCGCGGGCTTGGTCGATGTCGGCCTGCGATGCACCATCATCGACTCGCTGCTCCCAGATACCGGCCCATTTATCCATCTCGTCTTTGGCGTTCAGCAGGGCGTTGTTATCGGCGTCGCTGAGCAGGTCCAGGCCGATTCCGCCCGGCAGTTCATCGCTGTCTTCGGGGATAGGGTTGCCATCCTGGTCGAGTGGGCGACCGTTCTCATCGTATTCGATCGGTACCTGATCGGCACGCGGCTGGTTGTGGCAGGTCTCCACGAACACATCGCGGGGGTCCAGGCCGTGAAATTCGATATACTGGCGGGCCGTCAGGCTGACGGTTGCAATCGATTGATCCTGGCGCATCTGTCCGGCTGCTGCAATCGCCGCCGCGTCCACCGCCCGCCGCAGCGTACTGTAGCGCACGAACAGAATCGAGATGTCGGTGGTGATGCCGACGAACAGCAGCAGCGCGATCATCGCCAGCGCCAGGATGACGATGGATTGGCCGATCTGCCCGCGTCTCAACAAACGTCTCATACTCATTCCCTCTATTCGTAGCCTTCTACGACATCGTAGTCCCAGGTGCAGCCGGTCTTGCCGGTATCCTGCAACAGAATCTGGCAGCGCTGGTAGTCGATGTTGGGTGCCGCTGCCGCCACCGGGAAGGCCGAGTAGACATAAATCGTCTTCTGGTCGTCACCGAGGGCCTGATAAACCGGCGAGAACACCGGGAAGTCCAGCAGCAGATGGTGCTGCCAGTAAATTTCCACCAGGATCACGCCCTGGTTGGTATAGAACTCGCTCACATCTTCATCAACGCAAAAGCCACTTTCATCGCAGTCCTTGCCGAAGTCCGGATCGACCTCGCTGCGTATCTGCTGGATTTCACCGGGCGACATCTGGAAACCCTGGTTGCGCATGAGTTCCTGGATGTCGTAGATGGTCCATTCCGAGCCGTAGCAGAAGACCGTGTACTGGTTGCCGTCATCCAACACCACCGGCGTAGACGATAGCTGGTGATAGCCGGTGTAGCTGAAACCGCGCTGCATCTCCAGGTCGGTGTCGTAGCCGGTCGAAACCCATGCGCCCCCTTCCCGGATCGCCAGTTCCAACGGATAGGTGTCGATCAGGTCGCCAGGTGCGGTGTGGGTTTTCTGGTTTTTGTCGATGATGACAGCGCCGGTATCGTACACCCAGGCGACATCGGGCGAGATTTCGTTGTTGATGTAATCGAAGGGGTCGCGTTCCAGTTCGGTGATCGGCCCAACAACCGTGTCCGGGTTATCCACACGGCGGTAGACATTGCACTCATTGGCCCGGTTGGGGAAGCGCCCGACGACCACCGGGATGTGGGTCTGGTTGCCGCCGCGCCAGTATTCATCGTAGAAACCGCCGGTGTCGTTGATTGGCTGCGAGACAGGCACATACCGGGGTGAACTGCCATCCACCAGCAGCGGTATATCACCGCCTTCACCGAAGACCGCAACAGTCTCGCGATTGTCCACCATCTGCACCGAGAACACCGAGATAATCACATCGTCAATGCGCTCCTCGTCGGGAATATCATCGCCGTACTTGATCTCCAACGGGTCCATCGATTGGAGCATCTGGCACAGGATCAAGTTGTAAAAGCCGACATAGGTGTTGGTCGGTGGCGGACACTGGCGCACATCATAGCGCTGGCGGGCCACGCCGGTGACGTAAGCATCGCCTTCCCATTGTGATTGCTTCCAGAAGTCACAGTTAGCATCGTCTTCACCTTCGGCGCACCAGCCCTCCCCTCTGTCAGGATTGGGCCAGTTCGGATCGGTGAAGGGCAAATCCGGGTGATAGGACAGCGTCTCGTTCCAGTTCAACGGGCTGTAATCGCCCTGGAGAACCGCGCCGCGCCGCGCACCCAGGCGGGTGACTTCCAGCAGGGTCAGGTAGTTGCTGGCGTACCAGCCAATCTCGACAATGCCGATAATCAGGATAATCAAAAGCGGGGTGACAAGGGTCATCTCGACGACGCTCTGCCCGCGTGACCGGTCTTTGCCGTAGCTGGCGGGAGTCCCGTCGAGAATCTCCACAATTTTTCGGACTAATTTACGCATGGCTCAACCCCATAGAATTAAGAACGGTACTTCTACCTTCTCTTTGTTAATCATACCATAGGGGTAGGACGCAGAAACGAAGGGACATGTCAATAAATGATAGGAAATTGTTCAAACTTCGGGGGTAGGGCGCAACAGCGCTGCGCCCCTTGTATGGCAAGCGGACGCGCAGAAGCGCGTCCCTACATCTAGATCGCGTCGTAGGGACGGCATTCTTGCCGTCCGCCGCATCGTTACTCCGCTTTGCTCAGCGGTCCATCATCGACTCCGGTGGCGTCCCGGCTAAACAGCGCAAAGCCCAGACCGATCTCACGCAGGTCCTCGCCGCCGCTGCCGCCACCGGCACCCATAAACGACCAGCCATCGCTCAACAGCTTGGACATCTCCCATTCCGCTTCGGAACGGCTCAACACGCTTTCACCTTCGTAGCCGGGGCCACGCTCCAGAATAAACACGACCATTTTGACTTCTTTTGCCATCCAACGACTCCTTTTTTGTGCGTCTGGACCTCACCCCCTGGCCCCCTCTCCAAATTGGAGAGGGGGTTGGGGGTGAGGTTGAAACCATCCACATTATACACAGATGCCGCTCACTGCGCGTTAAGAGTCGCGGCGAAAAGCGAGTCCATCGCCCGTGCCACCTGGGCCGGATGATCGAGATAACTGTAATGGCCGCCGGGCAGCACCACCAACCCGGCGTCCGGGATCAGCTTTTCCAGCAGTTGCCCCTGCCACAGCGGTGTATCGTCGTCCTGGTCGCCCCACAGCAGCAGCGTCGGCACCGCCACCCGTGCAGCGGTGTCGCGCAGGTCCTCATTGACCACGTTCACGAAGGTCTGGCGCATCAAGCCGCTGGTGTTCTGGAAATCCGCCGAGCCGTAGCGCTCCCCGTACCAGATGCGCAAACGCTCGGAGACACCCTTCAACCCGACCGCCCGCAGCGAATCGCGCACGCCCTTGTATGCGCTCTGGCGCAACTGGCGCAGCAGCGGCGTCTTTGGCCGGATTCCGGCGCTGTCGGCCAGAGCCAGCGCCATCACCCGGTCGGGATGGTCCGCGCCGAGGACCAGCCCCAGCCGCCCGCCGAACGAATGCCCGAACAGGCAGAAGCGATCCAGCCCCTGTGCATCGGCGTAGGCCAGCACGAAACGGGCGTAATCGTGGACATCCCAGGCATGCGGCGGTGGGTTGCTGCCGCCGAATCCGGGCAAATCGAGCGCGTATATCCGGTACCGGCGTAAGTGCTGCGCCAGCGGCCACACCAGATCGAGGTTGGCCCCCCATCCATGCAGCATCAACACCGGCACGGCGTCGGCGTCGCCGGCCTGCTTGTGATTGATCGCCAGCCCGTCGATGGTCAAGGTCACGCGCCGGATTGCTCCTCGATAGTGGTCTGCGCTCCCAGCGCTTTGAGCTTGCTCACCACGCCGTCGAAGTTGCGCCGCAAGACCTGGGCGTTGTCGATGACGGTCTCGCCCCGGGCTACGAGCGCCGCCGCCAGCATACCGAGTCCGGCCCGCACATCGGGCGAGTCCATGTAAATCGCAAACAGCGGCGACGGTCCGACCACGATGGCCCGGTGGGGATCGCACAGCACAATTTGCGCCCCCATCGCCTTGAGCTTATCGATAAAGATCAGCCGGTTGTGGAACAGCTTCTCATGGATGAGCGAAGTACCGCGTGCCTGGGTCGCCACCACCGTCGCCACCGCCACCAGGTCCGAGGGGAAACCGGGCCAGGGCGCAGTCTCGATGGACGAATCCACATCTTCTTCGCGGTTGGAGACACTCAACGCGCCGTGTTTCGGCACGAAGACCAGGTCGTCGTCGCAGTCCAGGTCGATGCCAAGCCGCCGGTAAATGCGGTCAATAATGCGCATATCGTCGCGGCGTGTGCCGCTTATCTGCACCCGCCCGCCGCACAGGGCGCTGATGGCGGCCACGCTGGCGACTTCGATGTGGTCGGGGCCGACGGTTACGTCCACGCCCTTGAGTGTATCCGCGCCGAACACCCGCAGCACATTCGAGCCGACCCCCTGAATCTGCGCTCCCATCAATTCCAGCATACGGGCCAATTCCTGCACATGCGGCTCCGACGCGGCGTTGTGGATCAGGGTTTCCTTGCCGAAGCAGACCGCCAGCATCAGCACCATCGCCGTCGCCGTCACGCTGGCCTGAGTCAGCATGATGTCCTGGTAATCCCAGGTGGCCGCCCGGATTTCCAGCGCCCCATCGACCGTCACCACATCCAGGCCCAGGCTGCGCAGCGCTTCCAGGTGGGTGCGGATGCGGTTGAGCGGGTAATCGACCTCGACACGCACATACTGCCGCCGCGCCAGGATCGGCGCGAGAAAGAGCATGGCCGCCGTCGAACCGGCGATGTCGGGCGTCAGCGTGCGTCTGGCGATCTGTTCCGTCTGGATGTACAGGGTGTGGTCGTCGGTGCGCGTATAGTGGCTGCCCAATGTTTCGGCGGTCGAGATCATCGTTTCCACCGACAGCGTGCCGGGAACATTGCGCAGCGTGACCCGCTCCTCCGCCAGCATCGACGCGGCAATCAGCGCGATGGCGGCATTGGTGTTGCCCGATGGCTGGTACGTCCCGTTGAGGGCATGGCCGCCCTGGACCCGAATCCGCATGGGGAAACCACCTTTCTACAGGAAGAGAATTGATGTGCCGATGACAGCGATCACCGTACCCACCACCGCCCGCTGCGTGATTCGCTCCTGGAAAACCAGATAGCTGATGGGGATCAGGAACAGCGGGTTGAGATTGAGCAAGGTCGAAGCGACGCCCACCGGTGCGCGTTGCAGCGCCACCAATGCCAGTGATGCTCCGGCGACCGGTCCGGCGATGGCGGCAGCGCTCAAATAGCGCACGGCGACTGGCTCCGTGCGGAAGGCCCGCAGCGTCGATTGCGCCTCGCCGCGCAGCATCGCCATCAGCCACAAAACCACCGACCCCGCCAGCACGCGCATCAGACTGCCGGAGAGCGGGTCAAAATCGCCTTCCAGCCCTTTGGTGGAAAGCACGAATCCCACCGCCTGCAAAGACGATCCCCCCAGGGCGAACAAAATGCCCGCCCGCAGCGAATCCGGTGGAGCCAGCCGGTCATCGCGCTGGCCGTCGGTCACGACATAAGCGATCCCGGCCATCGTCAGTGCGATTCCGATCAAGGTAGTGGCTGCTAGCTGTTGATCCAGGAACACCCAGGCCAATATCGTGCTGATGATCGGGTTGACTGCGGCGACTAACAACGAGAGGCGCGGGCCGATGCGGGCGAAAGCGTTGACGATCAACACCGATGCCAGCCAGAATCCGGTCGCGCCGGAAAGCCCCAGGTAAATCCAGCGGTCGATCCCTGCATCCAGTGGGAGGGGTGCGCCGGTGGTCAGCCAGTGCAGCAGGACGATAAACACCATCGCCACGGGCACGCTGAAGCGCATCACCATAATCGGTGTGAACTTGCGGCCCGCCAGGGTAAACAATGTTGAAGTGATACTGAAACCAAGCGACGCCAGAACAGCGGCAAATCCGCCAAAAACATCCGACACAGTGCCGTCCTTCGTTAGAGAAACGATTTTGAATTTGCCATGATTATGCCAGATGGCGTACCGGCGGGT
>CAYQJO010000050.1:16838-22152 GCA_964417785.1 uncultured Anaerolineaceae bacterium
TCCAATTACGACACCAGCGTCACATTGGGAACGCGCTCCTGCTTACGCGCCGCAATCGGTTTGACCGGCGGGCATTCCCACGCCATTTTCTCAGTTTCGGCGCGGATGTCCTTGAACTTGGGCAGAATACCGCAGGCAAAGCACTTATCGCGGCAGTCCACGCGGGTCTCGCCTTTGATGCTCATGAGATAGTCTTCGGCCAGGAACTTCTTATGCACCGCCGCGTCGATGTGGTCCCAGGGGAAGACCTCATCAATGTCGCGTTCACGGTGGTTGTAGAAGTGCGGGTCCAGGCCGATCTCATCGAAGGCTTGCAGCCACAGCCGGTGGTAATGGCCGTCCTGCCAGGCATCAAATCTACAGCCCAACTGCCACGCTCGTTCGACCACATCAGCGATGCGGCGGTCGCCCCGGCTGAGCCAGCCCTCAAAGTCGCTGGATTCGATGTCGTTCCAGCGTAGATGCAATCCCTGCCCGCGAATCTGGTCCTTGAGCAAACGCTGCTTGGCGAGAACCTGCTCGCGGGTGTCCTGCGGCACCCACTGGAAGGGGGTGTGCGGCTTGGGGATAAACGTGCTGACGCCAACATTGACATTGGCCTTGTTGCCCAGGATTTTGCGGCCTTCCTTCAGCACCGCCTTGCACAGATCGACAATCGCCTGCACGTCTTCCAACGTCTCATCGGGATGGCCGATCATGAAGTAGAACTTGATGGTCCGCCAGCCGCGTGAATAGACATCGCGGGCGGTCTGCAAAACCTGCTCGTCCGGCACGTACTTGTTGATGCGGTTGCGCATATGCTCGGTGGCGGCTTCCGGCGCGAAGGTGAACCCGCTGCGGCGTGTATCACCGATCTTATCCAGCAGATCGGCGCTGGTGGATTCAATGCGCAGGCTGGGCAGGCTTAGGCTCAGGCCGCTGCCGGCATATTTCTCGTGAATGGTGTCGGTCAGTTCATCGACATAGATATAATCCGACGACGACAAACTCAGCAAACTGATCTCCTCGAAGCCGGTATTCGCGACGATCTCCTCAATCGCGGCCAGGACTTCCGGCACCGTCCGCTCGCGCACCGGGCGCGTGACCATGCCAGCGTGGCAAAAACGACATCCGCGTGTGCATCCGCGCATGATCTCGATGGGGGCGCGGTTATGCACCGTGTCGATATTTGGCACCAGGAAGCGCGTAAACGGCTTCGGCAGCACCGGCACAATCCGCTTGAGGACTCGCGCCGGCACATCCGGTGTGTTCGGCACCACCTCGCACACGGTGCCATCGGTGTTATAGGCCACATCGTAGAAATGCGGCACATATATGCCCTGGATACCGGCAACGGCTTTCAACTGCTCCTCGCGGGATGCGCCGCGCATGGCTTGCAGCGTCCGAGCGACCTCGACCGTGATCTCCTCACCTTCACCGATGACGAAGGCATCGATGAAGGGTGCCATCGGTTCCGGGTTATAGCAGGAATGTCCACCGGCAATGACGAATGGATAACGCTCGTCGCGGTCGGCACTGCGCACCGGCATACCGGCCAGGTCCAGCAGATTCAGCACATTGGTATAAAGCTGCTCGTAAGGGATGCTGATTCCGAGCAGGTCAAAATCCACGATGGGGGTCTTGCTTTCCAGGCCGAACAGCGGGATATCGTGCTGGCGCATCATGCTCTCCATATCGCGCCAGGGTGAGAACACACGCTCAGCCAGCATATCCGGCTGGTTGTTGATCTGCTCATACAGCAGCATGACTCCCAGGTTCGACATGCCCAAATCATAAATATCGGGGAAGGCCAGCGCGACTTTGAAGTCGATTGCGTCCCAGCTTTTCACCACACTGTTGTACTCACCGCCGACATAGCGCCCTGGTTTATCGACCTTGAGCAGCACACGATCCAGCTTCTGTTCGATCATCGAAATTGCACTCCATCCAACCAACGTCGATAGGGTAACATAGATGGCATGGACGAGAAAGGGATTAAACTGATGGGGATAAAAATTATTCAACACACCACAGCGGACGCGAAAAATCGCGTCCCTACTGCAATCTTGCCGTCCGGGATTACCGGGCGGATATATTCGATCTTCACATTAGCGCTGTGCGTTCTCATTCTCTCGCCCATTGTTGCTCAGGTCGACGTCGTTCCGCTGGACGCCGACAATCTGACGGACCTGCAATCCGATCTGACCATCGACTTTGCTGATTTATCCGACGACATCGGCGCTGTGGACTCCGGCTGGTTCGTTCTCAGTGAAGACGGCAGCCGGGTGGCGGTTGTGCGGCAGGATGGGGGACTGGTGGTCTTCGACACGATGACCGGCGAGATTGCCGAGACCTACGCCATCTCCGGCATAGACGGCGAACCGACGGCTGTCCTCGACGCCGATTTCGACGGTGAGATGGTCGCCAGCCTGCACAGCGATGGCATGAACTATCTGGTCGCCATCGGCGATGAGCGCTATCCGCTGGATGTGGGTCTGGATATGCCGGTGCGCCTGTGGCTGGATGGGACATCGATCTGGCTGGAAGTGCTGGCGCTGGATGATCCGCACTATGTGATGCAGATACCGCTGGGCGGCGGCGACATCACCACCCTGCTATCCGGCCCGGAAAACGACATGGACGCCTTCGTGCGTATCGGGCGCATCCCGGCCCCGCTGGCGATCACATCCACCGCTGGCGGTCTGGTCAAACGCTGGAACCTGGAGACTGGCGCGGTCACAGCCGAAGTCCAGCTTGAGACACCGCCGGTCTTCGGGCGCGTGGACGAGACCACCGGGCGGCATCTGGCCTGGCGCGACCCCGAAAGCCAGGGGCTTTATCTATTGGACTTTGAGACCGGCGAAAATCAATTCGTGGCCGAACTCGGCGGCGAATATATCCAGGCGCTGCTGCTGAGCGAGCAGGCTGACGTCATTGTGGCCGTAGCGACTGGCGATGATGAGTCGGTGAGCGCCTGGAATGTCGAGACCGGTGCATTTACCCTGCTCGGACCGTACCGGGAATGCTCACGGGTCCCCGATATGGTCCGTTTGAGCGCCGACGGCACTACACTGGTCATCGGCTGCGACACCGGTCTCGATATCTGGCGCATAACGGATCAATGACCTAGAATCCCGGCCTCAAATGGGTCGGTCGGGAAACGCCCGAACTGGTAATCGGCTTCCAGCCAGAAATCGCGAGTCTCCTGACGGAGGGCATACAACCGCTGGCGCAGATCGGCAGCAATCGCCTGCAAATCCGGGTCATCAATCCGGTTGACCGCTTCCGCCGGGTCTGCTTGCAGATCGTAGAGTTCTTCCGGGGCGCGGACCCGCATATGGTGTGTGGGCCGCTCTCCCATCATCTCCGTCGCGGACTCGCGCACCGCGTCCCAGGTACGCGAGCGGAACAGGTCGGTCGGCAGCGGACACGGCACACCGGGGGCCAGATTTTGCACATATTTGTAGCGTGGTGTACGGATCACCCGGTAGGGATTGTAGTCGATGACCTCGTGGAAACAGTGCGAATAGTAGGTGGTTTCCCATCCCGGTTGATCGGGTTGGTCCAGCAGCGGCAGCAGTGAGCGGCCCGGCAGCGCTTCGGATAGCTCAACACCGCACCATGCCTGGATTGTCGGGCGCAAATCCACCCAGTTGACCAGGGCAGCGGTGTGGCCGGTCTGCTTATCTGGTGTGCGGATCAGCAGTGGGCAGTGGTGGCCGCCCTCAAACATGGACGCTTTGGCACCGGGGAAGGGCATGCCATGATCGGACATGACGATCACCAGCGTTTCGTCTGCCCGTCCGGCTTCTGCCAGCACATCCAGCATGACGCCAACGAAATAGTCATAGCGCGAGACCGCCTGATAATAATCAGCCAGATCGTCACGCACACCGGGCAGGTCCGGTAGAAAATTGGGGACCGGCACCGATTCGGGATCGTAGACGACATCGTTGTGGCCGGGACACGGGCGCTCGTTGCCAAAATCTTTGGGACCGGCGCGATGCGGAAAGGCTGACGCAACATGCAGGTAAAATGGGCGTTCAGTGTTCTGATCCAGGAATTGACGGGCGTGTTCGGCCATCACCAGCGGATCGCGGGGGTCCACCTGCGGTTCGAATTCAAACGGATACACGCTCTGTGGCGCGACATGACTCTTGCCGATCAATGCGGTGGCGAAGTTCTGCCCGTTCAGGTCCTGCACCAGCGATGACATCCACTCGTGGGTGCTGAAGCCGTGTATACCATGACAGTGACCATAATGGCCGTTGGTGTGGGCGTACTGGCCGGTCAGGATGTTGGCGCGGCTGGCGGAGCAGGTCGGCGCACAGCAGAAAGCGTGATCGAACACCATCGCCTCCTGTGCAAAAGCGTCAATCCGGGGTGTCTGGACCACATCGTTGCCATAACAGGCTGCCAGTGGACTCCAATCATCGGAGATGACCAGCATTACATTGCGAAAATTACTCATTGAGTGCCTCCATTCGGACGGTAAAATGGCGCAAAACCGGGGCCTGCCACGCGATGCGATGCCCGGTGATACGTTCTTTCTCTGAGTTGATCGCCAGGATCACCTCGGCTAAATAATCAACATGGCTCTGTGTATACACCCGGCGCGGAAACGCCAGCCGTACCAGGTCCATCGGGGCCGGTTTCTCGCTGCCGTCTGGCTGCCGACCGAACATCACCGAACCGATCTCCACGCCGCGCACCCCGCCAAGCAGATACAGCGCGTTATTGAGCGACCACGCCGGGTAGTCTTCATCCGGGATATGCGACAGTATGCCCCGACCATCGATGTAGATGGCGTGTCCGCCGGGTGGTTGGACAATCGGCACACCCTGCGCCGTGATCTTCTCCGCGAGATACTGGATCGAGCGAATACGGTAGCGCAGATAGTCCTCTTCCAGCGCTTCATACAGCCCGGTGGCGACCGCTTCCAGATCGTAACCGGCCAACCCGCCGTAGGTGGGGAAGCCCTCGGTGAGAATGAGCAGGTTGCGGCATTGCAGCGCCAGATTATCGTCATCCAGCGCCAGGAATCCGCCGATATTCGACATGCCGTCCTTTTTGGCGCTCATGGTGCAGCCGTCGGCATAGCTGAACATCTCGCGGGCGATTTCGATGGGCGTCTTATCCGCGTAACCGCCCTCGCGCATTTTGATGAACCAGGCGTTCTCAGCAAAGCGGCAGGCGTCGATAATCAATGGCAGACCATGCTCGTGTGCGATGTCGCTCACTGCTTTGACATTCGCCATGCTTACCGGCTGGCCGCCGCCAGAGTTGTTGGTCACAGTCAGCATGACAAACGGGATGTTGTCCGGCCCGACTTCCG
>CAYQJO010000051.1:0-22147 GCA_964417785.1 uncultured Anaerolineaceae bacterium
TGTAGCGTTCAGAAACCTTGTCGTTGACCTCAATACCCACTTCAGCCGCTTTGTAGCCAATGTACTTGCGTGGCAATCCGACCCGGCAAGCGCCCGGTCCCGGCGAGCGGGATCGAACGTGCGCACGACGAAGCCCGCCAGCGGGGTATTGCCGATCTGGTCAACCATCTCATCGACTCGCATGCGATGGCTAAGTTCAACGTGGAGCCCTATCGCATCCAGCAGTTGGTCTCATTCATCTATGGCGTACAACCGCATTACTGGGAACCAGAGGAAGAACACGGTGAACTCTACCCGGAGCCAAGTATCGCCCTGGAACAATCTTACCAGGACGCCTTCAGCCGCCGGGAAGAGGTGCTGCTCGTCATCGAGCATTACTCACATTACGGCATTTTCACCTTCATCGACAAATACTATCAGAACTGGATCAGCGAAAGCCGGAATGCAGAGACGGTTCAGCGGGCCATGATCGACAAATTGTTCCCGATGACGCCATCGGAGGCTGTATTCGAGGAATACCAGAACTACCACTGGACACGCCAACCAGAACCAATCTGGCAGTTCGCCCGCAAGCGTTACCAGTGGGCAAAAGACCAATGGCCCAACCTGAGTGACAAAATCACGACGATCTGGACGCTCCAGGACCTCGGTCTGATCCCGCTACACGATAAAAACGGCCATCTGATCGGGACTACCGAAGCCCCTGTTGGTGAACAGGAAGAGTGACGTAGAATATGGAGCCGTCTCCGAGGCGGCTCTGCACGCCGATTCGCCCATCGTGGGCTTCCACCAGCTTCTTAACAATCGCCAGTCCAAGCCCAGTGCCTTCGATTCCGTCAGTTTCGGGACGCCGCACCCGGTAGAAGCGGTCGAAGATATGCGGTTGTTCCTCCGGGCTAATGCCCATGCCGTTGTCCTGCACCAGGACGCGAACCTGATCCTCACGGTCCTCCACCCGGATTACAATCTGGCCGTCGGGAGGCGTATATTTGATAGCATTGCTGACCAGATTATTGAAAATCTGTTCCAGGCGGTTGCGGTCGCCCATCACCAGGATTTGCTGGTCGGGGAAATCCGTGCGCAATTCCATATGCTTGATCTCGGCACTGCCCAGGTTTTGCGCCAAACAGTCCACCAGCAAACGCTGGATCGGAACCGGCACGAACTCTTTGAACTCCGTACCGGTCTCAATTCGGGCCAGGTCGAGCAGATCGTCGATCAACTGGCGCATATTGTTGATCGCGGTGTCGATCATGCGCACAAACTTGGTGGATGTCTGGTCAAACTGATTCTTCATTTCCAGCAGGTCCAGATACCCACGCATCACACCGAGCGGCTGTTTGAGGTCGTGCGAAACCGTTGCCAGCAGTTCCGTCTTCAGGCGGTCCATCTCCACAAAGGGTGTGATATCCTGCATGATGACGATATAGCCAACACCAGGCTGGTACATGACACGGGTATAATACTCACGCCCATTGGGCAGTGACAGATCGTCCTCATAGCTCTCACTGCGAATACGGGCCTGCTTATACAATTCCAGCAAATCTGGTTCATCAATCGCTTCTGCAAAAAGTTGATTTTCGTAGTCCACATCGGCGTATAACCGCAGAGCGGAGATAGCCGACTGGCTGATCATCATGATCCGGTTATCAAGACCGACAACGATCACCACGTCCGCGATGCTGCCCAGAATGGAGGACAGTTTCTCACGTTCACGCACTGTTTCCGCGTGCAGACGGGCGTTGTCGATGGCGACGGCGGCACGGTGCGCCAGCTTCATGACAAATGCTATATGGTCGTCAGTGAAAGCGTCCAGCTTGAAACTTTCCAGCGTAATCACTGCCACCACCCGATCCTCACGGATGATCGGAACCGCCATCTGAGACTGCATCCCCTCTGGTATCCAGCTATGATGGCGATAAGCTCGGATGTCGGATACCATTTCCGCCTTACCGGAGCGAGCGACCCGCATGGTGATGGTCGTCTCGGACTGCTGCCGCAGGGTCTCAAGTTCGTCATCGGGAATCTGGTAACCATAATTCAACTGAGTGCGTAAGGTGCCAACAATATCATCGTACAGCGCCACGCTGGCCCCATGTGCATTGGAGAAACGCAGCGCCCAGTCCAGCATCATGTTGAACACTCGCGACAGATCAATCGTCTCGTTGAGTTCACTGTCGATCTGCTGGAGCATGTTCAGTTCCAGCATATTATCGGCCAGCTTACGCACCGTGCGGTTATGCTGGCGCTTGTTGTGCAGAATCACACCACTGTTGAGCGCAAACATATTCAGGAGTTCCTGATCGTTCGGTTGTAACCGGTAGTCAGCGAGAAACTCCACAACCAGCACACCAATTAACTCGCTGTACACAGCCAGAGGAATACTGAAAAAATTTTCAAACTGAGCGAGCTTCAAAAAACGTGTGACGGGTGAACTTGGCAGCATAATATCGTCGCCGGGCTGGAATGTAGTGCCAAGCTGCCACCGCCGTATTATTGCATCATGAGACAATTTATTGACGTTAATTGAGACCTGATTGATCTCATTGATCCGCCGCTGGTCCGGGAGCGGACTCAGATAGCCACAGAACAATCGCTGATTGTCATCGTCCATTGTCATCAGCATCACACGTTCTGCGGCGACCAGTTCGAAGACAATCGTCACAATTGTTTCGATGAGCGAGTCCAAATCCTCGACCAGCGCCATCTGGATGGTCACATCCTGAATGTTGCGAAGTTGCTGAACTTGATCCTGGCTGGGCTTTTCAAATGAAGAGTTGATCATGGCAACTATCGATTTCTAGATGAGTATAACTCCATTATATGCAATTTGGTAAATACGCAAAGTAAAATCATTTGTTTATTCAATAGACTTCGGAAATTATTCATGGACCAAGATTAAGATCGACGCGGTTGCCTCGAATCCACCCGCGTTCTATAATGCAATCAACGTCAGAAGCAGAGGGACCGGTATGAGTTTCGATGATTTTGCATCCCGCATGAAAGAAAAACGGCAATCCCAGGCGGAAAGTGCCGAGGACAAACCCTATGATTTTGACGAGTCGTATCGCTTGCGCGGCAAAATGGTGGGTGTCCTGCTGCGTGATGCGCGTGCCAGCGCGGCCCGCACCGTCGAGGATTGCGCCCGCCTGCTGCGAGTCGCACCCGACCAGATTGAGCGCTGGGAACTGGGTGAGGAAGTCCCCACTCTGCCGCAGCTTGAACTGCTTGCTTATTACCTCGATGTGCCGATCAGCCATTTCTGGGGATCAGAAACCCTGAAGTCGTCGCGTGCCGGACGCGAGAACATCCAACCGGAATACATCAACCTGCGTAATCGCATGGTCGGCGCACTTCTGCGTCAGGCCCGTGAGGCGAGTGGCCTGTCATTAGAGGCATTGAGCGAGACATCAGGCATTCCGGTCGAGCAAATCAGCCGTTACGAGTTGGGCGAAAACGCTCCCGGCATTCATGAACTCTCAGTTCTTGCCAACGGCGTGAACAAAAACCTCAGTTATTTCCTGGAAAGCGGCAGCCAGATCGGTGAATTACTGGCCTTACGCGAGGCATGGCAGCACTTCAGCGAACTTCCCGAAGATGTGCGGGCCTTTGCCGCCAATCCGACCAATATCGGTTTCATCCATATCGCAGTCATGTTAAGCCAGATGCCAGCGGACCGCTTACGTGAAGTCGGCAAGAGCATCGTCGAAATCACATATTGATGAGGAGACAGGGCATTGATTAACCCGACAGAATTGCAGGAACAAGGAATCAAGCTCTACGAGCAAAAAGACTACGAGGCGGCAGCGCGTGTATTCCAGCAGGCGATTGAGGCTTACCAGGAAGCCGGCCAGATGGATATGGTCGCTGAGATGCAGACCAACATCGGTCTGGTGCATCGCGCCCTGGGCGAATACCAGCAAGCCCTCGACATGATGCAACTGGCGCTCTCCACCTTTCAAGAGCAGGGCGATCAACTGCGAGTGGCACAGGTCACCGGCAATATCGGCGGGGTATACATCGAACTCAACGACAAAGAGCAGGCATATAACTGCTATCGTCAGGCTGCCGATACCTTCCAGGACCTCGGCGAGATGCGTATGTATGGCGAAACATTGATCGCCATGGCCCGGCTCCAGGTCCGCGACGGCAAACTCTGGGAGGGAGCCGCCACCTATGAGATCGGGCTGGACCAACTGGACCACCTCACCGCATCGCAAAAAATATTGCGGAGCCTGATCGGCGTCAAAAACCGCCTGACAGGAACAAAATCGGTTTAGTACAGAACAGAACCCGATGAGTGAGTCATCCAATCGCCACCACCTGCGTCAGGTGGTGGCGTTATTCTTCTTTTTCGCCAGCCTCTATATGTTGACCTACAACGGCCTGGTCGTCTTCAACGACGAACTGCAAATGCTGGACGTCACCGGCAGCCTGGTCGAATACGGCGACAAGAAGTACGATGTGGCTATCTGGTATGTCTGGAACAACTACGGCTCGCCCATCGGCAACACGACTTCGCTGTACCCACTCGTCGAATCACCAATTGAGCTAATGCAGAGTCTCGCCGGAGTGCCACTCTACGCACTGGCTGCACAGGTCCCCGGACTGGGATTGGCGCAGACCACCTTATTGACCAATGTGTTGGTATCGGCTGCCGTCTGCGTCCTGTTCTTCATCTACGCCCGTACCCTCGAATACAATGACCGCACCGCACTCCTGGGAGCGCTATTGCTCGGATTCGGCACCGCCCTATGGCCGTACTCTCAGACCTTCCTGCGCGAACCCCTCACCATGTTCTGGCTGCTGCTGGCGGCCTATTTACTGGAATTATTTCGCCGCACCCCGGACAGGTTCATTCGTTTGTTCACACTTACTGCCGCTGCCATTGTCATATATCTGGCCTACAACACCAAGACGGAGAGTCTGGTTATCCTGCCGGCGCTGATTCTGATCGCGCTGCCGATCCGCATCCACCGGCGCTACGGCATTGTCATCGACTACCTGTTTGTCGCCATTCTGGCCGTTACCGTCTTGCTGGCGGCGACCAACCTGTTTATCGATCTTTTCCCGGAGCCGGTGCGCCTGTTCGGCTCCTATTCGATCCGTCCCGATAGCTTTCGCACCGCTTTCCATTCCTATCTTTTCAGCATCGGCGGCAGCCTGTGGGGGACATCACCGCTGCTGCTGCTCGCCATACCCGGAACGATCATACTGATCTACCGCAGCCAGCGACGCTATGTCGGCGTGATGATCCTGGTGGTGCTGGCATTTGCTGCCGGACACGCTGTTACCGCCGGTGACAACTGGTACGGCGGTGCGACACTGCCACCGCGCTTCATCATCCCGGCAATGCCGCTTGTCGTGGTGGTCACACTGCCACTTCTGCAAAATCTGAGCAAGATCGGCTGGATTGGCCGGGGAATAGTCGCACTTCTGGCACTTTACAGCCTCGCATGGCAGATCACCGCCATCGCGCTGCCCTGGCAGTTGTTCCCGTCCAGTCTCCCTCCGGAAGCCGGCGGTCTGACGACATGGCTGCCCAGCCTGAACCGGGTTGAATATCTCCGTCCCATCGTTCTGCTGCCAAAGCTGCTGACTGAATCAGCCGATCTGACCTGGGTACGCAATGATGTCTATCTGTGGCCGGTGGTGTTTGCTCTGGGCGCAGCTATCGCCATTATGGGCTACCGCCGCCGCGCTGTTAGCGGACTGCTGCCGGTGATATTCGTCGCCAGCACCGGCTGGATGCTCGCAAGCATCAACGATGACCCTGGCTATCGCGGCGACCATGACGGCCTGCACCGCATGGCGCAAACCCTTGACGCCATCGAACAATCCGGCGATATTGTGCTGCTCAACAATCGCACGTATAACTATTTCTTTCTTAACCACCGGGATTTCGATGAAGCGCGAGTCGTCACCCTGAGCGAACACCCACTCGATCCGGTCGAACTGCGCCAGCAGCCGACGGTCCCACTGGTGAACGCAATGGCGCGACACCGTGAACGGCTGCTGCTGCTCATGGAAATCGGCCCGTTCGCTCCCTGGGCCATCCGCCCCTTCGAGCGTGTGATGGCTGTAGACTACTATCTGATACGCGAGATACAGACCGACCCACCTGATCCCTTCGTCCGCCTGCTGGAATACAGCACCATTCACGCCCCGGAGCCATCCACACCGCCAAAGATCGAAACCGCCTACCGCTTTGGCGACCAGATTGCACTCACCGGAGCAACCCTGCCCGCCGGTACACAGTATCGCCCCGGTGATATACTGCCTGTTTCACTCTATTGGTCGGCGGATGGCCCCGCCGACCATAACTACACTGTCGCTATGTTCCTGGCAACCGGGGAGTCAGAATTGTTTGTAGATGGCAAACCCGTACAGGGATACGACTCCGAGCCAGTCGCCGGATTCGCCCACACCAGTAAGTGGATCATCGATATACCGGTTCCGGTGATGGACAACCGCACAATCGACCTGCCATCCAACACACCACCCGGCAAATACGAAATCTGGATACGGCTGTATCGCATTGACGAACAGGGCCAGATCGACATCCTGCCCGTAAGTGGCGACCTCTCTCATTCTGACACCAACGCCGTACTTCCCGTTACCATAAAGATTCGTTAAAGATACGGTACACATTGGTCCTGGCAAGCCAGTGATGGTCGATTAAACTAGATGCGATGGGCATATCTACGGAACACATATATGGCTTCAGAGTTCAAAGTCAATAAAGACTATCACAGCAATTACAGCGGACCAGGTAAGTTTGTCTTCTCGCACATCCGACGTCAGCCTTTCCTGGCGATCATGCTGATTATTGGCGCGTTCAGCAACGCGGCACTGGCCGCCGCCGTCCCTTACTTCATTGGCGAGGCGTTCAATGAACTGACGAATCCAGAGCGCCAGGGATTAGGCGTGATCGCGGGTTTCGCAATGGCGGTGATTATCTCGCAAACGGTGCGGGCCACCCTCCAGTTTGTGCGCAACTTCGCCGCCGAGACCTACGGTCAGCGCATTGAGCGCGATGTACGTGATGAGTTATACGCCAGTCTCCTCGGCAAAAGCATGTCTTATCACGGGACCATGCCCGTCGGCGAGATTATGGCACGGGTCACAAACGATGTACGCGAACTCAACCTGATGATGAATCCTGGAATCAACCTGCTGATCGGTTCGGGCATGTTCCTGGTTGTGCCAATAGCGTCGTCGGCCTTGATCCATCCAGCACTGGCGCTGGTCCCCGTTATCTTCGTCAGCTTGCATGTCATCGTCCAGTTCCGATTCGTGCGCTCCGTACATCCGGTTGCCCAGAAAGTGCGCGGGAGTTTTGGTCAAATGAACTCCCAGTTGGCCGAGGCCCTGGACGGCTTGCAAGTCGTGAAAGGGGCGGCTCAAGAACAGAACGAATCAGCCCGCTTTGACGTGCTGGCCGATCAGGTCGGCAATCATTTCATCAATCAGGGCAGAATTGAAGCTCGCTACCTGTCGTATCTGCTGCTCGGTCTCACCGTCGTCGCCGGGTTTGTCCACAGTGTCGTGCTATATGAAGCCGGCGAGATCAGCCTGGGTGACATCGTGAATTTCAACAACTTGCTGGCGTTATTTGGCTTCCCGGTTTTTACCTCACTGAACTCGCTGTCGCGTTTGGCACTCGGCTATGCCAGCGCGGACCGTATTCTGGACATTATCACCAGTGAAACGCATCTGGACCGCAACACCGCCGGTCACAAGGGGAAATTGCAGGGCAAAATCGCCTTTGAAGATGTCTGTTTCGCCTACAACGAAGATGACGGTAAAGAAGTGGTGTGTAACATATCATTCCGGGTTGATCGCGGCCAGACCGTTGCCATTGTAGGCCAGACCGGTTCCGGCAAAAGCACCCTGACCAAGCTCATCAACCGCACCTACGATACAACATCCGGGCGGGTTCTGGTCGATGGCGTGGATGTACGTGAGTGGGACCTGGAGTCGCTGCGCTCACAGATCAGCATTATCGAGCAAGATATTTTTCTGTTCAGCCGCACCATCGCGGAGAACATCGCCTTTGGTGTCCAGGACGCCACCCGTGCAGCCATTGAAGACGCGGCGCGAAAGGCCCAGGCTCATGACTTCATCCTGACCTTCGCCGAAGGCTACGATACGGTTATCGGCCAGCGCGGTGTGACCCTCAGCGGTGGGCAGCGGCAGAGGCTCGCCATCGCCCGTGCCTTTCTGACCAATCCACCCGTACTGATTCTGGACGACAGCACCAGCGCCATTGACAGCGCCACCGAAGACAAAATCCAGCAGGCCATCTGGTCGGCTGCCAAAGGACGCACCACCCTGCTGATTACCCACCGGCTGTCTCAGATACGCTGGGCCGATCATATTGTGGTGCTGCGCCAGGGGGCTATCGCCGCCCAGGGCAGCCACGACGACCTGCTGGAAACATCCGAAGCCTACCGCCGCATATTCGCACGTTACGAGACCGTGAGGTAAAGACAATGGCCGCCATATTCGGAGGATTACAGGAAGACACATACGACCGGCAGTATACTGATGTCTATCTGGCACGCCGGTTGGGCAGCTATTTTGGGCAGTATCGCAGCAAGGTCGTCGCCATTGTCATCGGCTTTGTCCTGGTCTCGCTGGTCTCGGCGCTGCCGCCTGTTCTCATCGCCGAAGGTGTCGAAATCCTGGAGAGCAGGGGCGAGATCGATATCGTCTGGATTATGGCCGGGGTCCTGTTCATCGCCGCCATTGTCCAGTATTTCGCCAACTGGTTACGCCGCCAGATGCTGACCGAGGTGATCGGCACAGTTGTGGCGACCCTGCGCAAGGATGCGTTCGCCGCCGCCGTCGAGCGCGATCTGGCCTTCTACGACACCAACAAATCCGGCAAGATCGTCAGCCGCATCACCAGCGACACACAGGAATTTGGCGATGTCGTCCTCATCGTCAGCGATGTGCTGGCACAAATGGTGCAGATTGTCGTCCTGTTTGCTGTGCTGTTCACACGCTCACTACCGCTCACTCTGGTGTTACTGGCGACGCTGCCGTTCATCGTCGGTGCCGCCACGATTTTCCGCCACTTTGCCCGCATTGCCACCCGTCAGGGATCGCGAGCGATGGCTGCCGTCAACGATACCATTCAGGAGTCGGTGTCGGGCATCAGCATCGCCAAGAACTTCCGCCGCGAAGCCATGATCTACGACGAGTTCAAACACATCAACTGGCAGTCCTACACCATCAACATGCGGCGCGGCTTCGTGCTGGCACTGATCTTCCCGGCACTCAATGTGCTGGCCGGTCTCGCCATCGCGTTAATTATGCTGGTCGGGGCGCAGTATGTCGATCTGGGCTGGATCACCGTCGGTGGCTGGTTTCTCTTCATCCTGGGCGTGGACCGTTTCTGGTTCCCGTTTATCAATCTCGCCGCTGTCTGGAGCCAGTTCCAGCAGGCCATGAGCGCCATCGAGCGTATTTTCGCCCTCGTCGACTCCGACAACACCATTGTGCAGCACGACACAATATCTACCGATGGTATCAAGGGCCATATTGAACTGCGTAATGTCACCTTCGGCTATACGGACGATCAGCCAGTGCTGGAACACTTCAACCTGACCTTACAGGAAGGCGAGAATGTTGCGTTTGTCGGCCACACCGGCGCAGGCAAAAGCACCATCGCCAAGATCATCAGCCGCTTCTACGAGTTCCAATCCGGCGATGTGTTGATCGACGGCCAGGACATCCGCGCATTCGACATCAAGTCCTACCGGTCACGCCTGGGGATTGTGCCGCAAGCGCCCTTCCTATTCAGCGGCACCATCCGCGACAATATCCGCTATGGTCGTCCCGAGACCACCGATGAGGAAATCCGCGAAATCGCCTACAGCATCGGCGACGGCGAATGGCTGGAAACACTGCCCGACGGACTGGACACCGATGTAGGCGAACGGGGATCGTATCTCAGCATGGGACAGCGCCAGCTTGTCAGTCTGATGCGTGTGCTGGTTGAGAAACCGGCCATCTTCATCCTGGACGAGGCCACCGCCAGCGTCGATCCCTTCACCGAAACGCAAATTCAGGAAGCCATCGACCTGATTCTGTCGAAATCGACCTCCATCCTGATCGCCCATCGCCTGAGTACCATCCGCAACGCTGACCGGATTATCGTTCTCCGTGATGGCAAGATCATCGAAGAGGGCAACCACGATCACCTGATGGATCAGGGCGGGCATTACGCAGAACTTTACAACACCTACTTCCGCCACCAATCGCTGAGCTACATCGAAAACGCTCGCTCCCTGTTCGCCGATGGCTAAGCGCTGGGCTTTTGTCTATACCGCCCTGGCGCTGGTTTATCTGCTTACCACCCCCCTGTTCGAGGCGTCGGATGAACTGCGCCACTTTGGCATGGTCGAATATGTGCGCGAGCAGCAAACTCTGCCGGTGCAGCATCCTGACCAGGGTGAGACCGCCTGGGCGCAGGAAGGCAGCCAGCCACCGCTGTACTATGCACTGGCGGCCCTGGTCACCGCATCCTTCAGCCTGGACAGACTCGATGACATGCGCCAGTTGAACCCGCACACCATTCTCGGCGTTCCCGGTCTCGATCATAACCTCAACCATGTTTTGCGTGATACGACACCACCGCAGAGTGCCGCACTGGCTGTCTATGCCGCTCGCCTGTTCAGTATTGGCCTGGGCATTGTCACGGTAATCGCTGTCTTCGCGGCGGCTCGCCAGTTCGTACCGGATCAACCCATCGCGGCACATATCGCTGCCGGGTTGGTCGCACTGAATCCGATGTTTCTGTTTATTAGCGCCTCAGTCAACAACGATAATCTCGTCACGGCACTCAGCAGCGTCGTCATCTATCTCATGCTGCTCACACTCAACCAGGGATTCGATCTCCGCCGCAGCGCTTTGATCGCCCTGCTGATCGCGCTCGCTACCCTGACCAAATTGAGCGGCCTGGTGCTGGTCCCGGCGGTGGCATTGGTTGCCCTCTGGATCGCCTACCGTGACCGTGACTGGCACGGATTGCTGGCCCTGGGAACGATGATGGCCGCGTTCTGGGCGTTGATCGCCGGATGGTGGTATCTGCGCAACATCCAGCTTTACGGCGAGTTGTTTGGCACACATATGATGGTCGCGGTGGCCGGACCGCGTGATGGAGCCTTCACCCTGCAAACCGCCCTGGACGAATTTCAGGGCTTTCGCTGGTCCTACTGGGGCGTCTTCGGTCTGTTCAACATCATCGTGCCGTATGAGTGGTTCTACACCCTGCTGGATGTCCTGGTGCTGGCCGCCGGGATCGGGCTGGTCGTGGCGCTGCGACGCCAGTTCACAGTCAAAACAGCGTTCCTGCTGCTGATCGTAGGCATCGGATTCACCGCTTTCCTCAACTGGACCGCCCAGACCTATGCCTCGCAGGGGCGTTTGCTCTTCCCCTATAACGCTGCCATCACCCCATTGATGGCACTGGGACTGGTGACGCTCTTTCGCCGGTGGGCTGCCGCTCCACTGGTACCGCTCGGCGCAGCCACACCGCTCATCGCCGTGCTGGTGATCGCACCGGTCTATCGCATCCCGGAACCTATAGACCATCCACCAGATGACGCAACACCAGTTTACGCCCGCTTTGGCGATGTCACTCTCATCGGCTACGACTACCATGACCAGCGCTATGAACCGGGCGCGGATTTCCCAGTCATGCTCTACTGGCAGGTTGACGCACCCACCAGCCAGGATAACAGCCTGTTCTTGCACCTGTTGAACCCGGCAGGCGAACTGCTGGCCCGGATCGACACCTATCCGGGTGGCGGACGTCTGCGCACCAGCACATGGAATCCGGGTATCTATGCCGACTCGTACACCCTGCAAATCGGCCACGAAATCGACGGTGCTTTTCCGCTGCGGCTGCACGTTGGCTGGTGGCATTATCCAACCGAAACGTTGATCGCAGCACAAGACGCCAGCGGTATGACGATTGACGGGGTGGTTCTCGACGCGGGTGGTTATCTGGCCGATTCAACAACCTGGACAGGAGGTAGTCTTGCCATTGACTTTGGGAATAAAATCGTCCTGCGTGATCACCAGATGGACAACGACAGCCTGACTCTGTACTGGGAAGCACGCGCACCCATCGACGCCGATTACCGCGTGTTCGTGCAGATTCTCGACACCGAGAACACCATCGTGGATCAGGCCGATACCTCGCCACCGCTTCCCACCCGCTACTGGCGCAGTGGCGACCGTTTCATCACCCGGCATGAACTGCCGCTGTTGGGGTCCACCCAGTCCAGCGATAACCGGCTTATACTCGGCTGGTACGCACCGGATACTTTGGAACGCTTAGTTGTCGATGGCGGTCCGGCCAACGCTTACGAACCGTAAAGCGTATCCCAGGTCTGCTTGAGATCACGATAGGTGTTGTCGAGTGTATCGGGTATCACACGGGTGTTGCTCACCGTCGTCATGAAATTGGCGTCACCCGGCCAGCGCGGCACGATATGGAAATGAAAATGCTCGGCGATGCCCGCACCTGCCGACTGACCCAGGTTGGCACCCAGGTTAAACGCCGCCGGGTGGTAAGCCTGACGCAGCACTGCCAGCACCCGGTTGATCGTGACCATCATGTCGGTCAGCGCCTCCACCGGCAGTTCCTCCTGTGTGGCGACATGGGCATAGGGGACCACCATCACATGGCCGTTGCTGTAGGGGTATCGATTCAGCGTGGCATAAACAAATTCAGAGCGGGCGATCACATGCTCAACATCGTCGTTGGCATTGACCTTGTTGCAGAAAACACATCCCTCCACCGGTTTCTTCTCTCCTTTGATGTATGCCATCCGCCAGGGGGTATAGAGTCGGTCCATTGTTCAGCCTTTTTGCCCGATTATATCAGGTGGTAGAATGGCGCACATGGACTTATCTGAAGAACGTTTACGTACGCTGCTGGCACCGCGTATGGTGCGCTTTTTCCAGCAGACCCCCAGTACTCAGGACAACGCCCGTCAATGGCTGCACAATGATGCACCGAGCGGCGCTGTCGTCATCGCTGATGAGCAAATCGCCGGTCGGGGCCGTCTCGGACGTACCTGGATCACACCACCGGATTCCGCACTGGCGCTGTCGATCATCCTCCGCCCAACCCCCGATCACCTGTCACAGATCACGCTGCTGGGTGCGGTGGCCGTCGCCACCACCGTCGAGACCTTTGGCGTGCAGCCCGGTATCAAATGGCCCAACGATGTGCGCCTGAACGGCCTGAAATTCTGCGGTATTCTGCCGGAGGCCGTTTGGGATGGCAGCACCTTGTGTGGTGTGATTCTCGGCATTGGCGTCAATGTGCGGGTGGACTTCAGCGCAACCGAGGTAACAACCACTGCGACCAGCCTGGAACCGGCTCTCGGTCGGTCTATCGACCGTGCGACGCTGGCCCACATGATCCTGGGACAAATCGATTACTGGTGGCCGCACCTGGGGACATTGGCGCTGTTCCAGGCATGGCAGGCACGGCTCGACATGCTGGGTCAGCTTGTCACTGTACAAACTGCCAACGACTTGATTCAAGGACACGCCGAAGCCGTCAATGCACAGGGCGCTTTGTTGGTCCGCCAGGATGACGGAACAATTCAGACGGTATTGGCCGGAGATGTGAGGAGTTCAGGCTGATGGGTATTCGCCTGGAATGGGAAATCGCTGCCGAAGACGAGCGTGTACGCAGCATAGGAGAGGACCCCGATGCTGCCCGTAAACGCCGTAATGCGCTGGTCCGTTTGCTGCTGACCATCACACTGTTGGTGGGCATCGCAGCCGGTATTGTCGCGTTCATCTTCTGGCGCTTCGATCAGGTCAACTCGCAGCTTGAACGCCAGTTACGCGACACCGTGACCGCTGAAGTCACCGCGCTCCGGTTGGGCGATTGGAACGCCTTCTCCGATTTTCAGCGCAGCGCCACCGATGACTGGCTGCGCGAGCAGCGCACCACCTTCGACACCTATCAGGCGATCCTGCGTGCCGACGACTCCGCCCGATTGACCGGCAAGATCGTGGAGATCGAGATTGACGATCCGCGTGCGCGTGTTCACATCGAGGAGATCATTGACGGTATAGCCTATACCCGTATCTGGTCCTACTGGTTCTATGAAAACGGTGAGACCGAGGAAAACGTAGATGGCTGGCGACATGTCCCGCTGGATTACACCTTCTGGGGCGAGCCAGGAACCTATAGCGGCGACAATGTGCAAATCAACTACCGCAGCGTGGACGCAGAGGTCGCGAACGCGATGGGAATCCGGTTAGACGACTGGATCAGCATCAGTTGCCGCATTCTGGACTGCGGTGATCTACCCCGAGTCCAGGTCGAAATTGTCTCGGATGATACCCGCGAGCCACGCTGGACGGACACATGGCAGGTAGTGGTCCCATCGCCGTATCTGAACCGCGCCCGCTCTGATATGCCCTTTTCGCTCGAATTACAGCAACAGATTGGGAGTTTGATAGCACAGCGGTTGGTTGGCGACGCCGCCTATCCATCAGACGCGCATTATATCAGGAATGTGGCCCAATCCTGGCTGGTCGGCCAGTATCTTCTGGTGGAAACCGATGCCCATCTACTCGAAAGCCTTATCCGCAATTACGGTGAGGACTCGCTGCGTCAACTACTGACCAGCCTGTCACCGGATGCAAACATCGGTGTTTTGAGCCAGATCATCGGCACCCCACTCGATCAAGCGGACCTGGATTGGCGCGACTTCTTCACCTGGCGGTTGAACATCGAAACCGACTTGATCCTGCGGCAGGATGTCGATGCCGTCCTGGCGTTATACGATACCAGCGATCCCGGCGTTCTTCAGGCGGCCCAGGCCCGTCTGTCTCAACCGGCACCGCCCCGCGTGATGGTCCTGGACACCCAACCTCATACACCCGGCCCGGATGGATCGCCACAGCGGTCAGTTACGGTCACGGTCACGGGGTCGGCTCAGCAGCAAATCTGGCTGTTCCGGTTGAAGGGCAATAACTGGCTGCGGGCCAGCTAGACTCTCATTAAACCTTAATCGCGAAACAGCCACCATCTTAATATTGCGACACGATGAAATATGCTAAACTCTGATAAAGTGGTTTTGTGGGGTGACAGATGCTCGACGATTTACGCAATTTCTCCGACGATGAAGATGATGATGATGATGAGATTTTTGGTGAAGAAGAATTTGGCCGTGATGTGAACGAAGGCGGTCCCCTCTTTTTAGGGATGACCGCCATTGAGCGCATGTTCCTGTCGATGTTCCTGTTCATGAACGTCGCCATCCTGGGGATTGCCGTTCTCCTCGCCACCAATCGAATCTAATCCGCTGGATTCAACACCATCCGGACAGCCGCAGCCGCCTGGACCGATTCACGACTCCACAGCATGGGTTTGTATTCAATGAAGCGCCAGGGATCAATCATGTCGTCGTAGTGTGGGCTGCCAGGATGGCCGCTCTGGCCGGTCGTGTGCATGGATACGCTGTTATCCCAATTGCTCAGATCATAAATCACACGCTCCGACGGCCCACCACCCACACGGAAATGCCCGGATGACGCACTCCAACCGGTCGCGTTGACCGCGTTCGATGTCCCACTGGTCGCTACCGACCCCCTATTAACCACATTTTCGATCAAGCCCACACCGCTGACACCCAGCGGCAAGCTGACAAACGTCGTTGTATGCAGATCACCCCAGCGCCATAGATCACGATCCGGGCCAAGCTCCTCGACTGCCGCCGTCCAGGCTTCCCCTAACGACCGCCGCAAAATGTCGTCACGGGTCTCGACCACAGCACCTGTGCGCACATCGTCCCACCACACATCATCCGGTTGCTCCAGAAGCAGCGCCGTCGCCCACCAGTCATTATTGTTACCGCTCACCCGGTGGACACCAGCGAATTGATCGTTATACAGATTGTCCACCAAACGTCGCCAGAAAAACGCCCACAGCGCCGCCTGGGGACTGTCCATGTGCATCTGGTAATCCCATTGGCCCATCCAATCACGGACCGACATCAGTTCCGTGTCATCGAGATCAAGGTCGAGGACAAAGGGCAGTATTTCGGCTGCACTGCCGTCGTAGTTGTCACCGTGAATCCGGGCGAATGTCTCCGGCGTGTGCGGTGTCAGGTCCTCCAGAAGCGTACTGATGCGGTCGGCCCGGTACCCATAAGCATTCAGACGATCAAAGCGATATTCGACATCGGGACCAAACGCGCTTTGTTCTGCCAGCCAGTCATAGTAAGCTGGCGGCACCACAGCCTGATTGGCGGTTGCGACATAACCGCGCTCCGGATTCCAGATGCGCGGCAGCAGATCGTATTCAATATAGCCCAACCACTCATATTCATCCGTCCAACCGGGTACCGGCAAGAGACCAGTATGGCCGGGGTTACGCGCCGGTATTCGGCCCGGAACCTGATAACCGATATTGCCATCGACATCGGCATAGACGATATTTTGCGATGGCGAGTCCCAGAAGGCCAGCGCGGCCCGAAACTCGCTCCAGTTTTGCGCCTGGTTCAACAGCAGAACCGCCTCGAAAAGGGTCCCTGGCTCAAGCGCCGTCCAGCGCAGTGCCAGTGCTTCGTCGTTGTTGAAGCCGTTCAGATCGTCGGTCATGATTGGCCCCAGGTGGGTTTCGCGGACCCGCAAGGTCTGCTCACCGAGTCGTTCCTCACGTATCGTCATATCGCGCCACGCACCGTTCCACTCATATTGCAGCTCGTTTTCCGGGTTGATCCGTAGCTGGTAGAGATCCTGCGTATCCGGGCCGACATTGGTATGGCCCCAGGCGATCTGGTCGTTATGACCGGCGATCACCGCTGGCGACGGTGCAAAGGCGAACCCGGTAACGTTGTACGGACACTCGTCACTGACCGGCTGGCAGTGCAGGCCGATTTCATACCAGATCGACGGCATATCGAGCGAAAGATGCATATCGTTCGCCAGCAGCGGCAGACCGCTCTCGGTCATGCTGCCATCGACCACCCAGTTATTACTACCGATCCCAATATTGAGCGGCGTTTGCGCCACATCCAGACCCACGATTCCGGCTTCTGGCGCGGCTGTAGCCACCGACTCCGCCAGGGCTGGCAAATCGGCTTCACGCACAATTGTCGGCTTGATCCCATAGGGAAATTCCGGCAGCCAATCAGCCATGAGATCGGCATCCGTCACCCCGTACAGACGCGAGAGCAGCCGTTCATAGCCTTCATTCGAGCCAAGCTGCAAGGCCATCACTTTTCCCCACACCAGCGTATCCACCGGCGTCCAGGGTTGGATGTCCGGTTGTATCCCCATCAAACTGAGCGGTTGGTATTGGTACGCCAGTTCAGCCGGTGTTCTGCCACTGATATAGGCATTCACACCACTGGCAAATGCCTCCAACACACGGATCGTCGCCCGATCATAGGATTCCACCAGTTCGCGTTCGGCCACCCGCCGCAGTCCGAGCGTGCGGAAGTACACATCCTGCTCAATTGCCATCTCACCTACGCGCGTATACAGGCTGCCACTGCCCAGTTTGCGGTATAGCTCCATCTGCCACCAGCGGTCCATCGCCTGTGTATAACCCTGGGCGAAAAACAGATCATCGATGTTGCTGGCGTAGATATGGGGGACACCCCACGAATCACGCAAAATCTCAACCGTGTCGTTCAACCCGGCGACCGCAAGTTCACCAGTATGCGATGGCCCTTGTGCAGCCACAGTCCCCACGATCAGCAGAAAAAGTACAACCAAAACTAGCTGTTTCATCAAAAAGCTCCTGCAAAAGTTTCAAACGATTAGGCTGTGTTGACATTTCATAGATTCAGGTCAGGTATTTGTGTTTCGGACGCCAATAATGTCTGCGATATTGTAGGGACAGGGCAAGCCCTGTCCGCCTGCGAAAATGCGCATTTGTACCAAGAAATCCAAACGTCAACAGAACCTAGTTTTCGCTGAGGGCTTCCAGTTCCGTCCGGATCGACTCCGCGTAACGGCGTGCCTCAGCCGCGTGTGGTCCGTCCGCCGCCAGATCAAGATAGCGCTCGAAATCGGCGAGTGCTGCCTCCCGGTCCAGGCCAACCGGCATGTTGGAATAGTGCAGCACCCCCCGGTAGAAATAGGCTTCGGCATAAGTGGGATCGAGTTCCAGCGCGGCATTGTAATTCGTCAGGACCCGCTCCCATTCGTAGAGCAGGAGTACAATCTGACCGCGTGTGACGTAAAGGCCAGGATCATCCGGCAGCAGTTCTACCGCCCGGTCGATGTCGGCAAGCGCGGCGTCGTAGTCAAAATGCAGCGCATGCACCCAGGCCCGTGATTCATAGGCGCTTGCCCGGTCATGCGGGTCTTCCGTCATGTCCAACGCCGTGTCCAAATGGATACGCGCCAGCGTTGGCTGCTCGGCCTGGATGTATGCCCAGGCCAGATTGGTTGCCGTCGGCACAATCGGCATCTCACACAGACTGCGATACACTAGAATCGCCCGGTCATATGCGCCATCCATCAACGCACAGTTGCCCAGGTAGAATCCGGCGACCAATCGGGCATCGGTGAAATACCGCGCCAGAAACGGCTCAAAATACGGGATCGCTGCCACGCAATCACCGGCAGCATATAACAACATACCTGCTGCCAGACGGGCAATGTCCTCCGGTGAAGCGCCGATTCCGGTGGTGGGATAGGCTGAATACAACATTGGTGACCGCTGCACCAGTTCCGGCGGCACCTGCATCAGGGTCAGATTGGCGTCCGCGCCCACTACGAGACGGTCCGCATCATAACGGGGAACAACGCGGATCTCGAGCATGGGATCATCGTCTTGAGCAAGCAAATAGCCGGAATCCGCGACATAATCCCGTAAGTGGGTATCAACATCCGCAATCATCTCTACCACGACCGGATGTTCATCACCGTAGAGGTAATTCACCGTCAGCGACGACTCCGCTGATGGCCCAGGCCAGAAGAGCAGCAAAAGAACCAGCCAGCGCACCGGTCAGCCCTCAATCAGCGTGATATACTCGGCAGCCTGTTCCGCCAGACGGCCCTCCGGTTCCAACGCAAGATATTCATCAAAATTTACCAGCGCATCCGCCTCCTCTCCCAGTTCGTAATCGACCACGCCTTGATAGAAATAGATGTCGGCGTAATCCGGGTTGATCTTCTGCGCCTGACGCAGGTCCGCTGCTGCACTGTCATAGTCTTCCGCCAGGATGAAAACCTGCGCACTCACAACATACAGCAGCGGGTCATCCGGCACCACTTTGATGGCCGCGTTCATATCACCCACCGCCATATCGTAATCGCCGTTGGACGCGGACAGATAGGCGTGCATCATCAGCGGATAAACCTCGATCCACTCCGGCTTGGACGTCAGCACACCGTCAAGCAAATCGAGTGGCAGTGCGGTCTCGTCCTGCTGGAACAAGGCCCAGGCCAGGTTCACCGTCGCCTCTATGCGATAGCGGTCTGCGAAATCGTTCTCAACGTAAATGCGCAAATTTTCCTCGTAGGCAGCAGCAGCCACCTCATAGTCTTCCGCCGCCAAAGCACAGTTGGCCCGGTAAAAGTTGATGTAGGTGTACATCTGGTTGGTGAAGCCATCCAGCGACTCGTTCAAGGCTTCCGCGCTGTCAAAATACGGAATAGCGGCCTCGCAGTCATTCAGAATGTACAACCCGACCGCGGTGGTTATCGCCACTATCGCTGCCTCCAGGTCCGGGTTATCAGGCGACCCGACCAGCGGCATCTCGGTGAGCAAATGCGGCACAATCAACGGTGACGGAAACAACCCCGATTCCGGTTCTACTGCCACCAGATCGACATAAAGGGTCGCCTGGTCGTTTACCAGGTCCAGATTGATGCTCAAATCAGCGTCTTCGTCTACATAAACAGGCGTCACTTCATGTGCTTCAAGCGCTGCTGTAATGCCGTCTTGCAGCGTAACAATGATGGCATCCAGCCGTTCCTCATCTCCGCTCTCTGCCCAGGCATAGCCAATAGCGATAGATAAATCATCATCCTGGGCGGATAAGCCAAATGAAATAAAAAGAACCAGTACAATGAGCCAGACTCTTGCTCGCATACCTTAACCCCAATATCCCAAATTTGGGATATACATATTAGGACTTGGGATACAGCGATTAGTCGCGCACTCGCATAATAGCCCAATACAAGGTATAATAATACACATGCGCCGGTCACGCTAACCGGCGACACATCCCCTGAAACCAACCGGGAACTGAAAGGAGACGCCGCGTTCACATCATCTGTGGTGAACGCCATGACATATGGATGGAAACATAGGCGAAAACGGTAGCGACGGCAACATCGGATTTATCCGCACCGTCAACATTAACGAGGAGATGCGCGGCAGCTACCTCGATTATGCCATGAGTGTGATTGTCTCCCGCGCCCTCCCCGATGCCCGTGATGGCTTGAAGCCGGTCCACCGGCGGATTCTCTATGCCATGTACGACATGGGGATCAGGCCGGGAACCGCGTACAAAAAAAGCGCTCGCATCGTCGGTGAGGTACTGGGTAAGTACCACCCGCACGGCGACAGCGCCGTCTACGAAGCGATGGCGCGTATGGCGCAGGATTTCTCCCTGCGCTATCCCCTGGTCGATGGTCAGGGCAACTTCGGCAGCGTCGATGGCGACAGTCCGGCAGCGATGCGTTATACCGAAGCCCGTATGGCGTCGATCAGTGAGGAGCTTCTGACCGACATCAACATGGATACGGTCGATTTTGACGATAACTACGACGGCACGCAGCAGGAACCCATCGTCCTACCAGCCCGACTGCCCAACCTGCTGCTCAACGGAGCCAGTGGTATCGCCGTCGGCATGGCGACCAACATCCCACCGCACAATCTACACGAGTTAACGTCAGCCATCACCTACCTGCTGGATAATTACCACCGTATTGACGATGTATCCGTCGATGAACTGATGGAATTCATACACGGTCCCGATTTCCCAACCGGCGCGCAGATCATCGCCAACGAAGAACTGAAAGAGGCGTATGCCACCGGCAAAGGTCGCGTCGCCATCCGCGCCAGTTCCGAGATCGAAGAGGGTCGCAACGAAACATTCCGCATTGTGTTCACATCCATCCCCTACCAGGTCAGCAAGACCGCCATTATCGAGCGCATTGTCTCGTTGGTGCGGGATGGCCGCCTGGACGGTGTGCGCGATTTGCGTGACGAATCCGACCGGCATGGACTGCGGATGGTGGTGGACCTCAAACGCGGCGCACAACCGCTGACGGTATTAAACCGGCTGTACAAATTCACCCAGCTTCAGAGTACCTACAGCATCCAGATGCTGGCTCTGGTCAACGGTGAGCCGCGTTTGCTGAGCCTGAAGCGCAGCCTGCAAATCTACATCGAACACCGCTATAACGTCATCGTCCGCCGCTCCGAGTTTGAACTGGGCAAACAGCGGGCCAGGGCGCATATCCTGGAAGGTCTGCTCAAGGCCATTTCCAGCCTGGATGCCATCATCCAGACCATTCGCGCTTCGGCGGATACCGAAACTGCTCGCGCTCAGTTGATGACCCGGTTTGACCTGACCGAAGCCCAGGCCAACGCCATTCTGGAAATGCAACTCCGGCGGCTATCCGCGCTGGAACGCCAGAAGCTCCAGGACGAATACGACGAAGTACAGGCACGCATCGCCTATCTGGAAGACCTGCTTAATTCACCCGATAAGATTCGCGCCCTGATCCGCGACGACGTAACCGAAATTGACGAAAACTACGGCGATGAGCGCAGCACCGAAATCATCTATGGCGACGCCGACTTTGATGAAGCCGATCTGGTCCGCGAAGAAGACGTCGTTATATCGCTAACTACCAACGGCTACATCAAGCGCGTACCGGCGCTGGAATACAAAGCACAGCGGCGCGGCGGCAAAGGCGTACTCGGAATGCGCACCAAAGAAGAGGATGCCCCCCGCGACCTGTTCTTCGCCAGCAGCCTGGATACGGTACTGTTCTTCAGTGACAAAGGCAAAGTCTATTCAGAAAAGGCCTACCGTATCCCGGAGACCACCCGCGCCAATCGCGGCACGCTCATCCAATCCATTCTGCCGCTTGACCTGGACGAACACATTACAGCAGTCCTGCC
>CAYQJO010000052.1:0-21644 GCA_964417785.1 uncultured Anaerolineaceae bacterium
CGAAGGTTCGACACCCGCTAAAGCAGGTGGTTTCCGCCGCATAATTTCGATGAAAAACCCGTTTAAGGGGATCAATCCACACCTGAACAGTCGTCTACAAAGCGATGACTGGCATGAGTTTCATGCTGCATATCTGGTCGAGTTGTTGAATGTTTGCCGTGCGCAGCTTTTGCCAATGGGTTATACGGTCGGTCTCGAACAATCGATGCAGATACGGTCAACAGCCAACGGCCAACGGTTTCATCCGACATCAGACCTCACCGTATTCGATCCGGATGCAGAGCGAACCGCTCAACCGCGCACATCACTCGCTGTACGAACCGATGAGATTATTTTAACCATCCCTGAACTGATCGCGATTGACGAGCCGCAGACATTCTCAGCGCTGGCGATCTACGATGGTGACGAGCCGGTGGTATGGGTGGAACTGCTATCCCCTTCCAATAAGCCACCACACTCAGATTTTCGCATTTACCGTGATAAGCGACTTCAAGTCCTCAAGCAGAGGATTGTTTTTGTGGAAATTGATTTCCTGCACCAGACTCGTCCCACCCTGATGCAGATGCCGAGTTACATCGATCAAGAGGACGGTGCCTATCCTTATCGGATCAGTGTGATTGTGCCGCGTCCGACACTGCATGAAGGCACCGTCCATCTCCATCAGTTCGGCGTGGATGAGCCGATCCCGGTGGTGTCTATCCCACTCAGCGGAGACGACACCTTCGATTTAGACTTTGAAGCCCCCTACCAGACGACATTCGAGCGCGGGTCGTATGGGGCGTTGGTCGATTACTCGCAACCACCGCTGAATTTCGATACCTACACCGAGACCGACCGCAAGCACATCGTCCGGCGCATGGCCGAACTCTGATCGGCGTAATCTATTTCGTTATGGACCTGAGCCAGCATGCTGTGATACACTAACGGCATGATTTACTTCAAACACCTTACGCCAGTGAATTTCAGCGTGATGTCGTCCATCCAGGTCGATCCCAGGGAGAAGTGCGCCTTGTGATCGGCTGATTTTCGTAATTTTTGTGTAATCTACGGCTGCGGGCGCAACTGCTCGCAGCCGTTTTTGATTTATGGGGTCTGCGTGGTTGCGCTCATGTGTGATGGGAAAGGAACCAGACATGCATATCGTCAATATCAATCACATCGGGGTGAACCTGGGCGGGTATCAGGTCTTCGATGATCTGACCTGGGTCATCGGTGACCGTGACCGCGTTGGCCTCGTCGGCCCCAACGGTGCCGGGAAATCTACGCTGATGAAGATCATCGCCGGAAAGTTGGCACCGGATACAGGTGATGTCATCAAAATGCGCGGTGTGGCTGTCGGCTATCTACCACAAGAGGTGACACTGCCCGATGGTCACTGTCTGCTGGCGGTGGCGATGATCCCGCCGCCGCGTCTGGCGGAGGTCGAAGCTGAAATCGATGAATTAGAGCAGCAGCTTGGCCTGCCGGAGGTCTACGAAGACGGCGACCGGCTGGCTGGAATTATGGATCAGTTGCAGGCGGCCACCGAGCTTTATGATCGGCTGGGCGGTGACCGCCATGCCAGCCGCGTCCAGGAAATTTTGTTCCGGCTGGGGTTCGACAGAAGCGATTTTGATCTGCCGGTGGAAACACTCAGCGGCGGGCAAAAGAAGCTGGTGGCGCTGACCCGGTTGGCGCTGGAAAGTCCGGAGGTGCTGCTGCTGGATGAGCCGGACAATCATCTGGACCTAGACGCCAAACGCAACCTGGAAGCCTTCATCCGCGACTACAACGGCGGTGTGATGATCGTCTCGCATGATCGCTATCTGCTGGACGCGACCGTCACACAGATTGCGGAGATGGAAGCCGGTAAGCTCAAACTCTACGAGGGTAATTATACCGCCTACGCCGCCGAGCGTGAGGCGCAGCGATTGCGCCAGCAGCAGCAGTACGTCACCCAGCAAAAGCAAATCACCCAGATTGAGGCGGCCATCGCCCGTTTCGAGTTGTGGGCCAGCATGGTCGTCGATCCACGCCATATCCGGCAGGCCCGCAGCCGGCGCAAAATGCTGGACAAAATGGAGGAGCGCGGCGAAATCATCGAGAAAGTGACCGAGCAGCGCACCATGAATCTACAATTGGAGGGCTGGCGCGGCAGCACCAAAGCACTTGAAATCAAGAGCTTGACGATGGCATTTGACGACAATCCCATCTTCTTTGACCTCGATCTGTTGGTGCAGCATGGTGAACGTGTCGGACTGATCGGTCCCAACGGTGCGGGTAAATCGGTGTTGTTCCGCTTGATCCTGGGCGAGTTGGAGCCAGTAGAAGGCGAGATCAAGATCGGACCGAGCAGCCGTATCGGCTACTACGCGCAGGAACACCAGACGCTCAACAACTGGCTCAAACGGACGCCGATTGAATATATCCGGGATGTGAAGCCCATGGCGGAAGGCACGGCGGTCACGCAGCTACTGCGCTTCGCTTTCACCTACGAACAGACTCGCCAACCCATCGGCACACTCAGCGGCGGCGAGCGCAGCCGCATTCAGTTGATGGGCTTGATGTTGCAGGAGCCGAATCTGCTGCTGCTGGATGAGCCGACAAACAATCTGGACATCGCCTCGGCGGAGGTGCTGGAAGACGTCTTTGAAGATTTCGAGGGTGCCATCCTGACCATCTCCCACGACCGCTACTTCCTGGAGCGGACGGTGGATCGGGTGGTTGAACTGGACGATGGCACCCTGACCAGCTATACCGGCGGTTACACCGATTACATGCTCACTCGCGCAGGTACTCGGTGAACAAAGGCTGGCGCGGTTGGTTATTGGCTTTAACCATACCGTAGCCATTGTCCATGCCATCGGCCCAGGCGAACCAGCAGGCCGCAGCAACCTGGCCGGGGAATTCGGTCTCGATGATGTTCACAAAGCCATTGGCGTACTCGGTGACCTCCTCAGCCAGACTGTCATCGCCCTGGATGTTGAGAACACCCCACTCGGTAATCCACAGCGGCTTGCCCGGCAGCACCCGCGACCACTGGCGGATGGCGTAGCTGAGCGAGCCGTTGTTGCTGAAGCGGTTGCCCACCGGGCCGCGTCCGTAAGGATGAAAGGCGATACCGTCCGGACGGACACTGCCGGGCATGGCACGGAAGGCGTTCTGGATATAGGTCGTGCCGGGGTCGGGTCCGGTGATATGGCCGCCGGTGATGATGGTGGTGTCGCGGTCCACGCTGCGGATGGCCTGAATGGTCTCCGACAGCAGGTTGCCATAATCCTCTGCCGGGATGGGGACGGCGGCACGGGCGTTTTCCGGCAGGGTATCCTGCTCGTTCCATATCTGGTAGGCATAGACCAACCCGGTGTTGCGGAAACGGGCGGCGGTCGCCTGGACGATCTGTGCGTAACCTTCGGTCAGTTCGCGCCAGCGCCCGCTGTCCATCTGCGGCCACACAAAGCCCTGCCCCTCGCCGTAAGTCTGGTGCGTCAGGACCAGGATGATTTTGATCCCGGCGTTGGCGTACTGCTGCAAGATGGGACGGTAACGGTTGAAAGCGAAATCGACATCGGTGTTGCCGTAGCGGTTGGGATCGCCTTCAGGGATGTTGGGATTCAGCGACACATTGAAGGTCAGCCGCACCCAACCGAGCGCCTTGATTGCGTCCGGTGCTGGCAGTCCGATACGAAAATCGGGGTCGATGTTCATGCCGGGGATGGCGACACCCGGTATGGCTTCCGGTGGATCGTAGAGGCTGTAGCCTTCCAGGAACCACGCGGCGACATAAGCGGCGTTCATACCCGCCCGACGAATGTGCAGCCATTGTCCGTCCACGCCTAATTTCGCCAGGGTGCGCCCGTGCATCTCACGGGTTTCCAGCAGATCGGATGAGGTGACAGTTCCCAGAATGTCGCCGTTTGTTCCCGGCAGCGAGCGAACCCGCAGGATACCGACGGTCGGTCGCACCCGGATACCCTCGAAATAGATCAAGGGTGTGGGATCGACGATATTGGGCCATTGGAATCCGCCCAGGCCACCGGGCGGGTTCTGCACGATGATTTTCACGGCATCACCGGCAGCGCGGCCAATGGCATCGCCGGTGACGACGGAATCGCCTGGCGATACGTCGATGTCATCCAGACCGGCGTAGGTGATGATGTAAGTCTGACCGTTGTGGGCCGACATTATCTGGACATAGCTGCCGAAGGCCGTATCGTCACGCACTACACGGTTGACCGATCCTGGCGTGCCAGCGCTGACCAGCGCATCACGATAGGCGCTGATGTCGATTCCGATATGCCGGTCATTGCTGCTGGAAAAGCGGCGGGTGATGCTGGCCGGGCGAGCGGAACTGGGCCAGTCGATGACGAAACGTTCAAAGATATGCTGCGGTGTGCTGCGCTTCTCGCCATAGCGGTCGTCGGTGTTGATCCGAATCTGCATCTCGGTCTGAAGTTCAGTGGGCGTGTTGGCTTCGATGACGTCGACCATAACCACCATCGGATAAGCACGCCGGATGTGGGCCAGGGCGTCATCGTTGTGCCATGTGAGCGGTGCCTGGACGGCAGTGATATTGCGAAAACGGTTCAGATCGTTACCTGCCGGCCCGCGAATCACAGCGACCCGCTCGAATGCCCGCATGTACGGACGAACGACTTCGAGCCAGTCATCAAAATCGCGGTCGGGCAGTACGATAGCGTGTGAAATCGTCATTGCATCTCCCTGCTGTGTTGGATGGTGGGTGTTTTACCTGCCCAGAGGACGGCAATATTCAATGGATTGGGGCCGTCCGATTTGCGCACCGGGGCGAAAACCGACGCGACCGTATCCCAGCAGCGGCCCATGATGCAGACTTCATCCGGTTCAGCGCGTGCGCCATCGTCGGCGGCGATCAGCCCCAGGACCAACCCGCGCATGAAGCTGGCATCAATCTGAATGAACAGCGTGGGATTAGAAAAGTCTTCCATCGGCGGTTTGATGTCCGGGATAAACTGCTCGACAGTGGCGCGAAAAACAAGGCTGGACTCCGCCGGTTCCGGACTATCCAGATGCACTACCGCCCGGAAGGTGTCGGTATGCAGTACCGCTGTCCGGGTTGCCAGGGTATCCGGTGCATCCCGCCACGCACGGGCGAATACGGCCACTGACTCCGTTCCGGCATCCAACCAGGGCTGTTCGGTGAACCACTGCATGGAGTCGTTCACCGCCGTCAGGACCAGAACATATGAATCGCCATCAATCTGGGTCAACGTTCCCTGGCTGGCGTCAATGATGATGACCTGTGATAAATCATTGGGAATCAGGGTCTCATCCTGTGCATTAACCGGCAGCAGCGCCAGCAGCAGCAAAACGAACAGCAATATACGCATGGTCAGTCATCCAGGTCTTCGATTTCGAACTCTATTTCGGTATGCCAGCTCTGGCCTGGGTCCAGGTTCAGGTTGAACAGATGCAGGAAAACCGCGCCCTGGTGGACGCTCTCGTAACCGTATTCACTCATGGTGACTGGTTCCAGCGGGAAACGCCAGAGTTCGGCAGGGTCGTCTAATTCGACTTCCAGTTCAAAGCCGCGAATCTGGGTGCTCAGTTTGTATTCCTCGACATCCTGATACTGTCCCATGACGCCCAGATTGCTGACGACATCGACATCTTCAATCTCAAAACTGCACTGGTCACTGTCGCCACCGTCCAGACCGAAGGCGGTTTCCACACCGAAGCGCAGTGTCAGGGCGGCTTCGGATAGATTGGTGACGGTGTATTCGACTTCGATCTCACGGTCGTCATGGGCGAGTTTGATGCGCTTTTCCACACGGATGGGCCGGTGAACGCCGTTTACCCACACATGACCATCGCGACTGAGATGGATGGACACGCTCTTACCGCCGGAGCCGCTGACGTCGGCGGTGTAGGTTCCGGTCACGAAATCGCCCTGCTCGCCATACTGCGCCCGACTGAAACCTTCCAGCGTCGTCTCCTCACTGAGGAAGTGGTCGATGAGCAGGCCGCGCCGGTGCCAATCAACCACCAACCGCCGTTCCAGATTGGGTTCGCGAGCGCGAACGGCCTCCGCACCGACGCGATATATATTGTCCCAATCGGGATGTCCCGGTGTAACCACCTGATTGAGTTCAGCGGCGCGAAGCAGTTTAACATGATAGCCTTCACGGCGGCGGGTCATGATGTTGACCAGATTATACCGGCTGGGCAGATCATCCAGTTCAAAGATCGCCCCGCCGCGATGGGGATGGATCGTCAGTGTGAAGGGATAACCGTTGACGATCAATTCTTCACGACCGTCGAGATTGAAATCCACTTCATCGACGGTGATGGTGTCCCCGGTGATGAGTGCCTGAGCTTCGAGCAGATGCGCGTAGTTGGCGGCCCGGATATGGAACAGGTAGATACCGCCGAAGACCCCGTGCCAGTACGCGCAGTTCGACTGCGCCGCCCAGATATGGTTGAGAGCGGTGGTGCGTTGTCCCTCGTCTTCCAGGGTATAGGTGCGGTCGCTGATGTACCCGCCGCGTTTCTGCATATGGTTGACTTCCGGATATTTCACCATGAAGCCACGCCAGAAGCCGCCGCGCATGAAAGACAATACGCTGTTCAGATAATCGCTGCGGCCCCGGTCATAGCTCTGGACATGTTCGATTTCGGTCAGCATACCGCTGCGCAAATGCTCGAATTCCTCGGCACTGTCCGACGGCAGCGCCCATTCAGTCATTTCAATATAGGAGGATGTCGGCAGATAGGCCCGACCTAACGCCGGGTAATTATCGACATAATCGCCCGGTGTAATGGTTTGCAGCCAGCCCGCGTCCTGAGCCTCGGCCAGTGTAGTGAACAGACTGTCCATATATCCGTTGGTCCAGCAGTGTTGGTATGATCCGGGCCACATGCCGAATTTCTCGCCATCGTCGGCCATCAGTACCAGGGCATCACCCTGAGTGTAAAGACTGCGCTGGATGTCGCGCAGGCGGTTCATCACACCACGCACGGTCTCATAGGGGATGCGGTAGCGCATTTCCGTCTGGGCCGATAGCAGGCGCAGCGGCTTATTCTGCTCCTCCGTGACGTAATAGCCGTAAAGTTCCTCCTGCTTGAACCCGGCGTAACGAAAATGGGTATCATCCAGAATAGTGTAGGTCAGCCCGGCCTCGGCGATTGGCTTTGCCAGATGCGGCTCCCAGATGCGCTCCGCCAACCACATGCCGCGTGGCCGGATGCTAAAGTCCTGTTCGATGGCATGGGTCAATTTATCCATCTGACCGCGTTTGTCGGCGTCGCTAAGCATGATCAGTATTGGTTCATAATACGCACCACCGAGAATCTCGACCTGTCCCCGCTGAACCAGAACAGCCAGTCGTTCATAAAGGAAGGGTTCGTTCGCCAGCAGCCAGTCCCGCAGCGATCCGGAAAAGTGCATCCCGACCTTGATTTGTGGGTGGCGGTGCAGCAGTTCGATCAGCGGTAGATAGCTTTTGTCATGGGCAGCGCGGAAAACAGAATCAAAGTTGCCCACTGGTTGGTGGTTGTGAAACACCAGGGACAGATACACTTTCTTGGACATGAAACCCTCTCTCAACTAAGGCATGATGGTGCGTGATGACGGTTCTTCGTATTCCAGAACCTGGAAGTATACAGGATCGCTGGTCTCCTGGGTGCCATCGACCAGTGTCGCAGTAGCAGTCAGCATATATTCACCGGGTGCAAGGGGCCACCAGTACGACCCGTCGCTGCCAGCGTCCAATTCTACCGCATTATTCAAGGTATAAGTCACGGACTCTGTTTCCGGCGGTACCCCGGCGCGAAAGCGCAGGCGCTGGGCCGATTCGGGCAGCATCGGTGAAATCTCAAACACCGAGAACGGATCGGGAGCCAGTATACGCATTCGGCCAGCATCGGCCACCAGGGTTGATGCATCGGACGGCGGCATACGCACACCGCTGCGTCTGGCCCATTCGTGCGCCTCCTGTGGTAGAACGATGAAGACCTGCTCCACCCGCTGCGACTCGGGCGTGGTCTCGTCGGCCAGCAGACCGGTTTCACGGTCGATCTCGAAAACCTGAAAGAAAGTGTCTTCTTCGGTCGGGGCTGTGCCGGGGATGAATATCTCCCGCTGGCGAAGCTGGCAGGCGTCGGTGGGGAGCAGCCCACTCAGAGCGCACACGTCCAGTTCGATTAACCCGTCGGGCCGGGTGAAATTCAGTTCCGGCTGGCCGAGCAGCACCTCGCGCATAAAGGCGTTCCACATGGGTCCGGCACCGCTGATGCCGGTGATGTCGGTCATGGGGGTGTTATCGGCGTTGCCCACCCACACCCCGACGACCAGATTGGGTGTGTAGCCCATGACCCAGTTGTCGCGAAAGTCGGTGGTGGTGCCGGTTTTGGCTGCGGCAGGCCGTCCGATGCTGAGGGCGCTGTTGCGGCCAAACGACGGAATCCGGGCATTTTCGTCGCTCAGGATGTCGGTGATGATATAGGCGATGCGCTCATCCAGTACCCGTGTACGATTTTCTGGCGGCTGCCATTCGTAGATGGTCTCGCCGTCCTCACGGCGGTCCACACGCAGAATGAACGCCGGTTCGATCCGGGTGCCGCCGTTGGCGAATATGCTGTATGCCTGTGCCAGGTCCAGGAGGCGGATTTCACCGCCGCCCAGGGTAATCGAAAGATCGACATCGGTGTTGGTCGCCAGGGATTCGAGTCCGGCGCTGCTGGCAAGCTGGACCATCGCTTCGATGCCTACATGATCGAGCGCAGCCACCGCCGGGATGTTATATGACGATGCCAGCGCTTCACGAACCAGCACCGGCCCATGTTCCACCAGCGCGTAATTGGCCGGGGTGTAACTTTCTAGCTTGCGCGTGACAAAGGGGGTTTTCACATCCAGGATCATCGTGGCAGCGGTAAATGGCTCCGGCAGATTTGGATTCATGGCGGCGGCATAGGTGAAGGGTTTGAGTGTGCTGCCCGGCTGCCGTGACGCCAACGCCGCGTTGACAGCACCGTCAATGGCGTCATCGAAGTAATCCGGGCTGCCCAGCATCGTCAATATCTGACCGGTATAGGGGTCCAGTGCTACGATGGCGGCGTTGTTGGCGTTGGCCGGTGTGCGTCCGTTACCTGGTGGGTGGTTGAGCGCGTAAAGATGCTGGCGGGCAATGGATTCAGCGGCCTGCTGCCAGCCCAGGTCAACCGTCGTGACCACATCCAGTCCACCGCCGTAGACATATTCAGGATACGCTCGCTCAAGCTGTTTCCACACTGCCATGACGAAGTGCGGCGCTTCGATGGGAAAGCGGGTGGCGGCGAAGTGCAGTCTGTCGTTGGCTGCCGCTTCCGCCTGAGCCTCGCTGATATAGTCGTTCTGGGCCATCAACGCAAGGACGATTTGCTGCCGCTCTCTGGCGCGGTCTAGTTGGGTAAAGGGATCGTAATAACTGGGATTCTGCATCAGACCGGCCAGCATGGCGCACTCTGCCAGCGAGAGTTCCGGCGCGGATCGGGCGAAATACGTGCGGGCCGCCGCTTCGATGCCATAGGCCAGATTGCCGAAATAATTCTGGTTGAGATACAACGCCAGCACATCGTCTTTGCTGTAAGCGTTTTGAAGCTGAAGCGCCAGCACCATCTCGCGCAGTTTGCGCCGCAGCGTGCGATCCAGGCGCTGCTGTGGATCGAGCAGAAGCAGACGGGCGGTTTGTTGGGTGATGGTGCTGCCCCCGGCCAGGACCTCACCGCCGCGCAAATTGATCCACAGCGCCCGCACGATGCCGGTGATGTCCACGCCGGGATGGTTGTAGAAGTTGGCGTCTTCGGTGGCGATGGCGGCATTAACGCAGTGTTGTGGGATGTCGGCTAATGGCAGCGCCGTGTTACGGCCCTGCTCCGGCGGCAAAATCTCATAAAGAAGGCGCTGGTGGCGGTCGTAGATACGGGTGGAGGGTAGGGCCAGCCCGGCGTCCAGATCGTCAATATCGGGTAGATCGTGGAATATCCAGGCGTAGAACCAGCCCCCGGCAGCGACAATCAGAACGCCCAGAATCAGCAGAATTTTTCGCGTGCGACTCAGCTTTATCATGGGGTGATTCTAGTTGACCTTCAATGGCGGCGCGAGGGGGATTATGGTACACTACGCACAAAACGAGTTCAACTATGTCAGACGACGTTCCTTTATCCCCCAAATTCTTCTCAAATCCTGCCGGATTATTTCAGGAGTAATTTGCATTTGGACGACGACAGTTTATCCGGGTTGTTGGTTATCTTCGTGTTGCTGGTCATGCAAGCGTTCCTGACCCTGGTATATGCCGCACTTACCAATGTACGCATTGGGCAAATGCGCGACCTGACCGAAGAGGGCAATACCCGTGCCAGGACCGTAGTCTACCTTGCTACATCGACTAACCTGACCCTGACCTACGAAGTTCTATCCGTGCTGCTGCACTTTGCTACGGCGGGTGTGGCTGTGCTGAATGTCAGCCGGCCCATGCTCAGCAGCAGTCCCGATCTCAATCCCCTGCTGATCCATGTCCTCGTACTGGGGCTGACCGCATTGGTGACGATCATCGTGGCCCGGACGGTACCGGAAGCCATTGGCAGCAGTTACGCGCCGCCGCTGGCGCTGCTGCTCGGCGGTCTCATGAAGCGCATCGTCCAGACTGCCACCCCGCTGATCGTGGTGTTGTTGGCAATCAGCCGGGCGCTGTCTTCCTTGTTCAAGAGCAGCGACCGGGTGAACCGGATCACCGAAGAAGAGATCATGACTCTGGTCGACGCTGGTCATACAGGTGGTACCATTGAAGACGAGGAGAAAGAGATGATTTACTCCGTTCTCCAACTCGACCAGACCCGTGCCAGCGAGGTCATGGTGCCGCGCATGGATGTCTACGCGATTGGGCTGGACCAGACGCTTGAAGACGCCGGTTCGATGTTCATTCAGTCCGGCTACTCGCGCCTGCCAGTCTTCCAGGACAATCTGGATACGGTCAAGGGCTTGCTCTACGCCAAAGACCTGCTCGCCTATTGGACCAGCAGTCAACGCGAGACCCGAACGATAGCCGATTTGATGCGCCAGCCCTACTTCGTGCCGGAGACCAAGCGGGTTGACGAACTGCTGAAAGAAATGCAGACGCAAAAAATTCACATGGCGATTGTTACCGACGAATACGGCGGTACGGCGGGTGTTGTCACCATCGAGGACATCATCGAGGAGATCATCGGTGACATCCAGGATGAGTATGACCTGCATGAAGAGGCCGATTACGAAGCAATCGGGGTGGATGAATATCACGTCGCCGCCGGAATCGACCTGGATGACTTCAACGAACTGTTAAATGTCGATCTGCCGACGGAGGACAGCGATACCCTGGGCGGCTATATTTACCAGCACTTCGGACGGGTGCCGCTGGTGGGCGAGATCATCGATGACGAACACCTGCATATGCGTGTGTTATCGGTTGACGGTCGCCGGATACGCAAGTTGTATGTCCAGCGAAAACGGGTGACGGAGGAAGCTGTACTCGATGAACAGGCTCCTGCCGAAGTCGCTTCAAAGGACGGCAGAAATGACAGATGATGAACTGATCCAACTGGCGATAGCGGCCAGCGAGCGTGCCTATGCGCCCTATTCGGCGTATCGTGTGGGAGCGGCACTGCTGGCACCGACTGGCGAAGTATTTACCGGATGTAATGTCGAAAACGCCGTATATCCAGTATCGATCTGTGCTGAACGGGGCGCTCTGGTCAAAGGGGTCAGCGAGGGCCACCAGGTCTTCACGACTATTGTGGTCGCCACCCGTGATGGTGGCAGCCCGTGCGGCATCTGCCGCCAGGCCCTTGCAGAGTTTGCCCCGGACCTGCGCGTGATTCTGGCTGACTTTGACGATCATATCTGGCTGGATACATCGCTGCAAGCACTGCTGCCCTATGGCTTTGGCCCGTCAAATTTGAAATGACGCGATCTGAGCGCTCGTTTCGTACCGAGGCCATCATCCTCAAACGGCGTGACTTCGGTGAAGCCGACCGCCTGCTCACAGTGTTGACCCCGGCCTATGGCAAGTTCGGCGCGATTGCCAAAGGCGCACGCAAACCGACCAGTTCCAAGACCGGCCATGTGGAGTTGTTTACCCGTGCAGATATGCTGATCAGCCGGGGACGCGACCTCGACATCGCCGTGCAGGCGCAGATGGTGAATCCCTATCTGGCGCTGCGTGAGGACCTGGAACGGGGAGCCTACGCCAGCTATGTTGTCGAACTGCTGGATCGCTTCACGATTGATGCCGATGACGATTTCGGCCAGCTTTTCGATTTGCTGGCGGAAACGCTCACCTGGTTGTGCGATGAGGCGGATGTGCGCCTGGTCACGCGCTATTATGAGCTTCACCTGCTTGATATTGTTGGTTTCCGCCCGGAATTAAACGAATGTGTGTTCACACATGACGAAATCAAGGCGGAAGACCAGTATTTCAGCTTTGGCGAAGGCGGGGTGGTCAGTCCGCAGGCCGCCCGGCACGCGACATCGCTGGTCCCGCTGCCAGTGACCACACTCAAAATGCTGCGTCATATGCAGCGCAGCCCCTTCAATCTCGTCGGCTCCATCCAGGTCGTGCCGCCGCTGCATGGTGACATGGAGCGTGTGATGCTGGGCTATATCACCTATCTGCTGGAACGCCGTCTGCAAAGTGTGGACTTCATCCGGCGCATCCGTTCAGCTTGAAAGATCAAAAAACTTCTGCGACAATGGCGCAGTCGTTATAAATTGTGGGGGAGATATTGTGGCCGAACAAACCACCCTCGATCACATTGTCTACCACCAGGAGACAACCGAGGACCAGGCAACTCGTCTGAAGGTGGTCGCCATGAGCGGTGATCTGACGACCCAGGACGCCGAACTCTGGCGTGGATTGGTCGCAATCGAACCACGCTCCGGGAACGGTGAACAGGACTCGCTGTCATTGGGTCTCTTTCACGGTCCCGATGGTGATTTGATTCTGGCGCGGGCCTATATCCGGGAAGATCAACCAGTCTATCATTACATCCTGCTGCCGCGACCGGTGTTTCTGTCGATGGCAGTCAGTATCGCCACACTGGTGGATATGACCAACCGCTCATTGAACGGCTATTACGATGGTGAGAGCCTGGGCCGGCTTAAAATCCCGGTGGCACCCACCTGGACGACTGATAAGCGCAGCAGCCTGTTCGAGAAACTACTGCACGGTTACGGACAGGACGATATGTCGGCAGTGTTTTCGCTGCTAGGGGCGGCATTGCACGAACGCAAACTGCTGATTCGCGGCTTCCCTGCTGATGTGATGGCCCGCCTGGAGTTGATCCAGGGCTTAATGCTGCTTCTGCCACTCTCAGCCCGGACGGAGGTCACTTTCTCCACCCAGGTCGCGGCACCGGATACCGTTCGGGCGCGGGTGATCTTCTGGGATGGTGATGTCGTGGGCGATCGCTGGGTGATGGATATGTCACGCGGAGCGCTTCTGGATGACGAGGCACTGCACGTCCCCTATGTTGACTGCCTGGAAAAGCTATGGCAGGGACATTTGCAGACGTTCATTGAGGATTTGCGAGCAATTGAATTGACGGCTCCCCAATATTTCAATGGGCAGTCGATTCTGGATGGTCTGACGGCGATTGCCGACCGGCGTCAACTGGATATGGCGATCATACGCGGTGAAGAGGTTGATATAGACCGGGTGCAGGCCGTCCTGGAAGACAGTCCCCCGCCTGCCGGCGAACTACGCCAGCGGTATGCGCAGGCCCTGCTGGATCATGCGCTGGCCGAGCGCGATACAGACGCTGCGATAGTTGTAGCGCGGTTGATGGACAGCGACACCGGCCTGGCACGAGTCTTGAATGAATATCTGAGTAGTTTGCTGGCAGATGAGCCAGACGCGGTGTATTTCTTCGTCCGCACCAAGTTGGGTAAAGACGGCGTTGATGCAACCTGGTTGCCACTCCTCCGCGAGGCGGCGATAGCGGCGCTCCACTACGCAGTCGAAGACGGCGACAGTGAGATATTGATGGAATGGCTGCGGCTGGTAGCGCGTGAACCTGCCGGATATGAATTGGGCGATGTCTTGCGCGATGGTATCGACACCGCGCTGGAACATGCGCATCAGTACGGTGATCTGGGCAAACGGCTTCTGGTGCTGACCTGCAAGCGTGCGCCCGACCGCGTGGACCGTGTGCTGAACGACGCAGAAACGATGGCGCAGATGGAGAAGCCCGTCGGTCCTGCTTTCCGTGATTACGCTTTAGAAGATGTAAACGCCACTATCGAACTTGGACGTGAGGTGGCCCTGGTGCTGCTGGGGCGGGCTGCTCGCGAAGCACGGACGAATCCCAATGCGGCGGCGGTGTTCGATCTGTCTACCGTCGATTATATCTGGCTCCAGGTCTATGACGAAGAACCGTTGAACAACCTGTTTCCACCGGAATACCAGCCAAAAGCGATTATTGACATTCTGGTAACCGATGGGGTTGACTGGCTGGAGCCTGATGTCTCGCAACTGCTTTACACACACATCGCCACCGCCGAAAACGTTGATCTGTTCAAACAGATGAGTACCCGGTTGGCGGCTTTTGACCAGTTGTACACGTATCTGGTCACGGCTTTCCGCAACAGTGGCCTACCAGCAGAAGGTGTGATCAAACTGGTCGGGCAGTTAAGCGAACTGGATGTGCTGACGACGCAGCAAATCGTGAACATTTATCTGCGCCTGATCGACAACCACAATTGGCGGCGTGAAATGGTCCAGCCTTATGTCGAGCAGATTGCCCGGTTGATCCAGCAGAACCGCTCGGTAACGATTGGATTGGACCCGATGTGGCAGATGTTGCATATCGCCAGCCAGGACAAGATCGACATGGTGACGCGGGTGGTCGCCCGGCGCATCCAGGGACAGATTGTCGAAATGGACGACACCCAGGCGCGGACCGATTCCCTGGTGAGACTGTACCAGGAAGTGCAGTGGAACAATACGGCCAGCAAGCAGGTTTTCAACTGGCTGCGCGATTTCGCTCATACGCAGTCGGTAGCCCGTTTGCAGCAGATGGCCGATCACCTGAACGGGATTAAGGGGATGGAAGACGCACAGGCGATTCTGGAGACCAGCATCGCCATCAAGAAGGCGCTCGGCAATCGCAGTTTGAGCGATTTCGCCGCCGACATCGGCACCGCATTCAACATTTTGCAGACGCTTTCTGATTCGTTTGACCCGGTAGATCGTCAAAGGGTGGACTTCGACCAACCCACCATCCGGGCGGAACTGGATGCCCGTGAAGGCGAGATCACCGCACGCGAGCGCAGTGTGCTGGCGAAGAACCTGAAAGAACTGTCTCACCTGATTATTGAGCTATCCGACCGGCGTAGCAAAGCCACCATCATGCGACGCCAGGAAGAAATTGAGCGCCAGTTACTCGCCGGTCAGCAGGAACCCCAGAGCGCTATCGACACGATGAAATGGCTCTCCGGCTATCTTGATAGCAAAGCGGATGACGAATAATGCTGCCCATCCAGCTTGAACTTAAAAATTTCCTGCCCTATCGCTCACCCGACCCGGTGCGTTTTGAAGGTGTGCATCTGGCCTGCCTGACCGGTGCCAACGGGGCCGGTAAGTCATCCTTGCTGGATGCCATCACCTGGGTGCTGTGGGGTGAAGCCCGCGCCCGCCGTGATGATGACCTGATCCATATGGGACAGGACGACATGCACGTCCAGTTAGACTTCGAGCAGGAAGGCAACATCTATCGTGTTCTGCGCCGCCGCAGTCGCGGGCGGCGCGGGCAATCTAGTCTGGACCTATGGGTGCGCAAATCGGACGACGAGTATCAGTTGAAGACGGAACCGTCAATGCGAGCCACCCAGCAGAGCATTAACGAACTGCTGCGCCTGGATTACCGGACCTTTGTGCATTCGGCTTTTTTGCAGCAGGGCAAAGCCGATGCCTTTACCACCCAGCCCCCTGCCGAGCGCAAGAAAATTCTCTCCGATATTCTCGGTCTGGAACAATGGGCGCGGTACGAAGCGGCAGCCAAAGAGCGGTTGAGCGGAATCGCCGGCAACATCAACTACTTTAACCAGTCTATTGCTGAGATCGATGAGCAACTGGCCCGCAAGCCCATGCTGGAAGCCGACCGCGATAACGCTCAGGAGAGTTATGAAGCTGCCCGTGCGGCGCTGGAATCAGCGGAGAAACGCCGCGATGAGGTCGCGTATGCACCGGGGAAACTCGATCACATCCGGCAGATGCGGGCTGACCGCGAAAGTCAGCTTCGGGAGCGAAACGCTGAACTAACGGATGTGCAGACGCGCATCGGCGGTTACGAGATGCGGATTGCCGAGTACGAGGAAACTCTGGCCGCCCGCGAAGAGATTGAATCCGGCTACGCTGCTTTGCAGTCCGCCCGTGAAGCCAATCAGGCGCTCAGCGACAAATTGATGCAGTTGAGCAGCCTCAAAGACCGCCATAACGATCTGGTCAACCAGATTGACCGCGTGCGCACCCGGTTGGAAAGCGAGGCAGATGGTTTACACCATCGAATCAGTGAACTTGAGGCATCAGCAGCAGACACGCTTGATAATGAACTGGCAGCGGTCCAGGATGAGGTGGCTGAACTGGAAGCCAGAGAGCAAGAGCAGCACACCCTGACGGAAGCGCTGGGTGAGATGAGCGGAGAGCGGGGCCACCTGGAAGCACAAAAAGAGGCGTTGACCGTTGAAGGCAAGAATCTGAGCGACCGGCTGCAACGCCTGGAAGCCACCGGCGACGATGTGGCGACCTGTCCCCTGTGTGGGCAGCCACTCACCGCTGCGGCACGTGACCGCCTGCTTGAAGAGGTCAATGCCGAGATCGAGACCCGCCGCGAAAAGTACCGCCGGACTCAGGAGGCCATCATCGCGGTTCACGAGCGCATGGTACACCACCGTGATACCCTCCAGGCGATGAAGCCGGAAGTCAAGCGGTTGGCTCCGCTGCGCGAGCGTGTCGGCGTGCTGCAAACGCAGGCGCAGGCGCGTCAGGACGCCACGATCCAGTTGGCGGCCCAGCAGAAACGACTGGCGGACATCCAACAGCAGTTGGCTGAGGAAGCGTTCGCGCTGGCCGAACGGCAGGCACTGGCCGAACTGGACGCACAGCAGGCTACACTCGGCTATGACTCTGGTGCGCATGAGGACACCCGCCAGCAGCTAGAGGATTACCAGACCTTCGAGCAGCGTCACACGGCACTGTCGGTGGCGATAGAGTCGCTGGAAGGGTTGCAGGCTGACCTGAACGATGCCTGCGCCCGGCGTGATCGTCTGAATAAAAGCGTGCTGGAGATGGAAACCGAAATCGCCGCTCTCGATGCCGAGATGACCCAGCTTGAGGAACTGGTGCGCGAGTTCAACGAGCGCGAGGCCGAAGTCCGCACCCAGCGGACGCTGGAGCGCAATGCCTATGAGCGGTTGGTCAACGCCCGACAGGCATTGGATGCCCTGACGAAGCAGGCTGAGCGCAAGAACGATTTGATCGCCCGCCGTGATGAAGCCCGCCAGCAGGAGGCGGTTTACACTGAACTGCGTGATGCCTTCGGCAAGAACGGTGTCCCGGCGATGGTCATCGAGACGGCTATCCCGGAACTGGAAGCCGCCGCCAACCAACTGTTGGCCCGGATGACCGATGGCCGCATGAGTCTGCGCTTCAACACTCAGCGCGAGAAAGTGACCGGCGGTGTCACCGAGACGCTGGATATTGAAATCGCCGATGAACTGGGGACCCGCGCTTACGAGATGTACAGCGGCGGCGAGGCATTCCGCATCAACTTCGCTATTCGTGTGGCACTGAGCCAGATGTTAGCCCGGCGGGCGGGGGCGCATCTGCGCACCCTGTTTATCGATGAGGGCTTCGGCACCCAGGACGAGAACGGACGCGACAAACTGGTGGAGGCCATCAACGCTATCCAGGATGCCTTCTCAATGGTCCTGGTGATTACCCACATTGACGACCTCCGCGATAATTTCCCCGTACATATTGTGGTCGATAAGACCACCAACGGCAGCCGGATCAGTCTGCTTTAGGCAGGAAGTATTCGTTCCCCATCCACGCCCGCGCCACGCTGCCGTCGTCGTTCATGTCGAACTGGCAGCGTTCGCCAGCAGTGCTGCCCTCCTCAATGAAGAAGGTGTGGCCCTCAACGTGCTTGAGGCGTGTCGGTGCTTCGGTGAAGTCCTGCAAGAAGACCACCTGAAGCTGGCCCTCGCGCACGATGATTTCCAGATCGGACCAGTCTTCGGTATAGGTGCCGGTATAGACTTCGAGTTCAGGCTGTGCCGGTCTGGCCTCAGCCTTTGCGAATGGAGCCAGCACTTTCGCCGCCATTTCCCCATAACGTGCTGGTGAACCTTCGACAGCGTTGGTCAACGTGATGACGGCGAAGCCCAGGTCACGGCACAGCCGGATGTCGCTGGTATAACCCTTGACCAGTCCACCGTGCCGCGAATAGGTCTGTCCGTCCAATCGCACCTGCGCGAATCCCAGACCCCAGCCACTCTGCCAATCCGGCTCCAGCCATTGAGTACGGTGCATCTCGCGCAGTGAACTGGCTTTGAGGATGGGTGTATCCGCATCTGCGGTGAGGTGAGCGACGGCAAAGCGGCCCAGGTCCTCGACGGTTGTCATCAGACTGTAGGCCGGGGCGAAACCGCCACCGTGTGTGAAGCGGGCCGGTTCGCGCCGGTCATTGGTATCGGGCCGCATGTAGCCGACCGCCAAACGTTCCGCATCAGGTTCCGGCGACAGGGTGGAATCGGCCATCGCCAGCGGATCGAGAATATGCTGCTGTACATAATCAGCGTGTGCTTGCCCACTGACCGCCTCGACCACTCCGCCAAGCAGCGCGAAACCGAGATTCGAGTATTTCCACTTATAGCCTGGCGGGTAGATGGTCTCGCGCTGTTGTGTGGTCGTCACCAGTTCGTCCCAGGTCTGGAAGCGGTCTTCGGTCCACATAGGAATAGCCGCGTCACGGGGAATGCCGCCGGTGTGGGTCAGCAGGTGGCGAAGGGCGATCAGCGGCGAATCCGGGTGTTGCAGGGTAAACCAGTCCAGATAATCGTGGACGGGATCGTCCAGGCGTAACCGCCCCTGTTCGTAAAGCTGCATGATGGCGGTAGCAGTGAACAGCTTGGTCAATGAGGCGACCCGGTAGCGTGTGTTGGGTGCCGCTGGAAGCTGGCGTTCCTGGTCGGCATAGCCATAACCTTTCGCCCAGACCGTTTCGCCCTGGCGGACGACCGCCATGCTCAAGCCCGGCTCGGTCATGATTTGCGGGACGCCGTTTTCGATCAGGCGTAGTGTCGCGGAAAAATCATCCATGTGTCTCTCCTTAAATTGCGGACTTCAAGTATATCCAGAATCGGCGCTGTTCATTACAATCTGTCTGTGTGAATGGAGGAGAAACATGAGCGATCTTGAAAATCTGATTTTTGAAGCCCATTCGGGTGTGCGCTGGCTGGTGGTGTTGATGACGATTGTCGCACTTGGCTGGCTGGCCTGGGGCATGTTTCAGAAACGGGCCTACGACAAGACCACGCATACGGTGGTCGCCAGTTGGGCCGGGCTGGTCGGTCTCCAGTGGATTCTGGGGATTGTGTTGTTTCTGGTTCTGGGGGCGTTCGATATGCGCGAGCGCTGGGAACACTTCTTCGTTACGACCCTGGCGCTGGCGGCTGCCCATGCCTATGTTCCGCTCAAAAAGCGCGACGATACGCTGCGCTATCGCGGCGGTCTTGGCAGCATCGTGGCCGTGCTGGTGCTGGTGTATGTCGGTGTGGCACTGCTGCCCCAGGGTTGGACGGGGTAAGGCAGGCGGTATTTGGGCGCAGACACGGCTGCGCCTCTTTGGGTACGAGTTTACGCGCCCGTTTGTGCCTGCGGTTGATCGATCTCCTGCACATCAACCGTGACCCCTTCGATCTGATCGGGCAGACGGTCGGCTTCGGAAAGTGCCTCGAAAGGTACTTTCTTATTGACCAGTACCACCAGACACAACGGGCCGTCCGGTTTGCCCTCACGTTGTTCGCGACCGACGGCCACGCCGACAACGTTGGGTTTCTGCATCAGGGTGTCGGCGTATTTGGCCTGAACATCAATCACTTTTTGCATCGCTTCGCTGTCCATCAGAATCTCCTATTTCAGCATTACATTCATCGCGTTAAACACGACATCAATCGGGGTGAAAATGGTCGCCAGGGGTGATCCAGCAAACAACAGACCGACCGCCGTGTTTTCACCGGCATCCACAATCAACGAGCCGGAGTCGCCGCCTTCACTCATAGGTGAGGAGATGACCTGGCCGGTGAAGCGGGCAGTACGGGGACCGTTGGGCGTGCTGTAACCAACATCGACGGTGGCATTCACCAGCGTGATGTTGCCTTCGGTATAGCTGGTGGTTCGCCCGAATTTGCGCACGCGCATCCCCAGTTCGGGTGTTTTGGTGCCGCTGATCGTGCCGATGGTCAGAATATCGTCCTGGAACATGGCCGGTTGCAGCGGGCGGGCCAGGGCGGCATCGACAATGTTGGTGCTGGTGCTGGCCTGGGCGGTCGCTCGCAGGACCGCCGATCCTGCCGGGACCGAAGACGCGCTGGCGACATCGACGCGCTGTTTGGATTGGGTACGAGCGCCGGTCGGGCTGCCACCAAACAGACGGGAGAGCGCCGCCAGTGCCGCCAGACAACCTTCTGCTTCTCCCGGTGGCTCCGGTGTGGGATCGGGGGTCGGGTCCGGGGTCGGGTCGGGCGTGGGATCAGGTGCCGGGTCTTCCAGGTAATGCAGTTCGATGAAGCGCTCAAGCTGAGCGACGGTATCTGCCGGGAGTTGACCGCCATCCAACGGACCCGGTTGCAAGATGGGATCACCCTGGGCGGCACCGTTGCTGTTCGCCAGGACGTGATTGTTGGACAGAATCAGGCGGTCGCCGGTGGTGCGATCCTGGACCATCACGCCGAGGGTGCCGGCGGTGATGCGAAAGTGGCCGATGCTGACTCCGCCGGGAACGGTCGGGCGGAAGCGGTCACGCGGGTTCTGCTGAAGTGCTTCCAACCGGCCCGCCTCATAGACATCGGTGCGGATGCCGTTGACCTCACGGGGAACAACATCGTCCACTGTGAGGGCGCTGATGGGCTTCTTCTCCTCCACCATAACGACGACAGCCGGTTCATCGGTGATGACTCCGCCGGACTCCTTGTAACCGACGGCCACGCCAACCACATTGGCCCGCCGGAGCAGTTCCTCCTGGAACATGGACTGGGCCTGCATAATACGCTGGAAGATGATAGACATGTTGTTCCTTCCCGGTTGTTATCCGTGCATGTTTATTGTAGCACGGACAGACGATACACTATAATGGGCTAAACTTTGGAGGTCTGTGTGGAACCGATCATCGAGGATGATCCAGTATTGGGGCGCTGTGTCGCCTATTATCCCAATAACCGTCTGCGACTGCTGTTGATCGGTGCATCTGTGTTGGCGGTGGTCTGGTTTGTGATTACTGTCGCGCTGTGGGAGGCCGACGCAACTACTGCATCGGCCATCACGGTCGGCGTGCTGGCGGTGACGACGCTGGCGGTCGGCTGGGATGCCAGCCACCCGGGGAAACGCGAAAGCATC
>CAYQJO010000053.1:0-21001 GCA_964417785.1 uncultured Anaerolineaceae bacterium
CGGTTATTCTTGCCGATACGGTTACACATCAACCGGGCGTTTCAAACAGCGATTAAGCGCTGGAAACGTTTCCTAAAAGAAAAATTAGCATCCATAAGGAGGTAACAATCGGAAATAACTCGCAGTTCCAACCACATTTTTCGATAAATTTATCAGGAGGTAAAATGTCTAAAAAGTTCACCCATATCTTAGTTCTGGCGGTTCTACTGGCCGCTCTGTTTGTGGTTCCCACCATGGCCCAGGAAGACCTTTCCGGCGAGACTGTCACCGTCTTCGGTGCCTTCACCGACGCGAGTGAAGTTGACGCTGCGAACTCCATTTTTGATGCCGTTGAAGAAGAGACTGGCGTAGAAGTTGTCTATGAAGGTGCCAGTGACTTTGAAATTCTGATCAACACCCGTATCGAAGCCGGAGATCCCCCGGACATCGCTTGCTTCCCGCAGCCCGGTCTGATGAATCGCTTCGCGGAAGACGCGCTTGACATCACCGAACTGCTTGGCGAAGAGTACCTGCTCGAACGTTACGATCCGAGCTGGATTGATATGGCGACCGCCACCGATGGTAGTGGCAAAGTCATCGGCCTCTGGATGCGTATCGTCGTCAAGAGCCTGGTATGGTACAACCCGCAGATGTTTGCCGACTTCGGTTATGAAATTCCCACCACCTGGGATGAAATGATTGCCCTGAGTGATCAGATCGTGGCCGACGGTGGCGTACCCTGGAGCGTCGCAATGGAATCGGGTCCTGCAACGGGTTGGGTTGGTACCGACATGGTGGAAGACATCATGCTGCGCACCACCTCACTTGAGAACTACGACCTCTGGACCGTTCCGCCCAGCCTCGAAGAACGCCTGCTGTTCGAAAGCCCCGAAGTCCGTCGCGCATTCGAACTGTTTGGTGACATCGCTCTGACAGAAGGTTATGTCCTTGGTGGTTCCGATCGTATGCTGAACACATCCTTCTTCGACAGTGGTGTGCCGTTGGTTGAAGAAACAGCTTTCATGAACAAGATGGGTAGCTTCATGCCACCCTGGATCGACCCCGAGAGCTATGATGTCAACGTAGCCGAAGATGGCAATCTGTGGTACTTCGCCTTCCCGCCCATCGATGAAGAGTATGGCAACCCCGTACTTGTGTCCGGTGACGTTTGCTCCGCATATAATGACACCCCGGCAGTTCGCGCTGTACTGCGTGCGATTGCTGAGGCCAGCAACTACGAGACTGCCATTGGCGACGGTGTGTTCTACATTCCGCACCTGAATGCTCAGATCGAGTGGTTCCCGCCTGCTAACGCTGGTATCGCCGAGATCCTCGCCAACGCCAGCGCCTTCCGTTTCGACGGTGGCGACCTGCAACCAGCCGATGTTGGTGCCGGTTCGTTCTGGCAGGGTATCGTTGATTATGTCGGTGGTGACGATCTGGATTCGATCCTACCTGAAATTGACGCTGCCTGGCCGGAAGAATAATCCGACCTGAGAAGCTATCCCAACCGGGGTGGGTTCACCTGCCCCGGTTTCCCCTTCAAAACAGGCTGGATGTGCCTTTTCACGGTGTATTGTCTGTAGCACATCTCATATATTGAGGAGCATGATGAGTATGCAGCAAGTTGAGCATGGTGATACTCCCCCCCCGTCACAAGAGAGATCTTTTCTTGAACTACTGACCGAAGGCCCTGGTCGTCTGATCATTGCATTGGTTGTGCCGGTCATCGGCTTTTTCGTACTTTACCAGAGCTTCATCTTTATGCGGGATAGCGAAGCATCAAAATTTGCTATTGGTGTTGTCGCCCTGGTGGTTGGAGTATTCGGGGTATGGTTCTTATATATTGCAACCAATTTCCTGGTCGAACAATTCCCTATTAATATTCGCGAGACATTGCAGCCTTTTGTCTTTGTCGGTCCGGCAATGATCGTTCTGACCGTCTACTTGCTGTACCCTACCATAGACACAATCCGGCGCAGTTTCATGAACCGCGACTCAAGCGAATTTGTCGGATTCCAGTGGTACGAGCAGATATTTACCCAGAGCGCATTACAATCGCTCCTAATAAACAATCTACTCTGGATTATCTTCGTTACCGGCGGAACGGTGAGCGTCGGCTTGTTGATCGCCGTCCTCGTAGACCGCATTGGACGCTGGGAACCTATTGCCAAATCGTTGATCTTCTTGCCGATGGCAATTTCGGCAGTCGGTTCCAGTGTCATCTGGAAATTCATGTACGAGAACAAAACACCACCTGATCCGGAAATCGGTTTTCTGAACGCCATCGGTGAAAATTGGTTCGGCATGCAAGGTGTTGACATCATCCGTGAAAGTCCAATCAACAACTTCGCATTCATGTTCATTATGTTCTGGATGCTGACCGGTTTCTGCATGGTCATCTTGTCTTCGGCAGTAAAGGGTGTTCCTTCGGAAGTCCTGGAAGCAGGCCGCATCGACGGTGCTGGCGAAGTGAGGTTATTTTTCAATATTACTGTTCCGATCATTGCGCCGACGATCCTGACGGTAACGACCACTGTCCTTATCATGGTTCTGAAAGTGTTCGACATTGTTTATGTCTTTGGTGGACAGCTATATGATGCCGATGTGATCGCCAACCGGATGTTCCGTGAGTTGTTTACTTATGCCAACTACGGATTGGCTAGCGCTCTGGCAATCGTTCTGCTGATCGCCGTCATCCCCATGATTATCTGGAACATCAGAGAACTGCGGAAAGGCTAAAATGATGAATGTCGATACCAGACAAGTTCTGACACGCGGACCACTCTATTTTACGGTCATTTTGCTCTGTATTTTGTGGACCATACCAACCGGTGGTGTATTAATCAGTTCGTTCCGGACTGAACGGGCGATCAATAACAGTGGTTGGTGGGAAGTCTTCGCATTCTCACGCACAAACCCGGCTTATGCTCAACTTGAAGCCGACCTTGTGCGTCGACAACTGCCGCTCACACGGGCTGAGGAACAGATTGCAGAGGCAGAGACCCTGCTCGCAGAAGCACAAACTACATTGAGTACAGCCCAGGAAAACAACAATGAGGAGGCTATTGCCGCCGCCCAGGCGACCATAGACGAGGCACAGGCCGATATAGAAAGCATCCAGACGCGCATTGATGAACGTCTGCTGCCGAATATTGAGGAAGCACAGAGTCTCCTCGACTCAACGGATGTTCCTGCAAAAATCACCCTATTCTCGGAAGAATGGTTTAACCAGTGGACCTTCGGCAATTATGACGCGGTGATGAATACTGAGAACATGGGTACGGCTTTCATCAATAGCCTGTTGGTTACCATTCCCTCAGTCGTTATTCCGATCACCATTGCTGCTTTCGCTGCGTATGCCTTTGCCTGGATGGAATTTCCAGGGCGCAACATCTTCTTCGCGATTGTTGTGGTGCTGATGGTCGTGCCGCTGCATGTCGCACTGGTACCGCTGCTGCGTATGTATACCAGTATTGACCTCAATGGGACGTATCTTGGTATCTGGCTCGCTCATACCGGTTTTGGTATGCCGTTGGCGATATATCTCTTATATGGCTATATCTCCACCATACCAAAAGATGTGATCGAATCCGCCTATGTCGATGGTGCATCCCCCTTCACCATCTTCACACAATTGATTCTGCCGCTCTCTTTACCGGCGATTGCATCATTCGCCATCTTCCAGTTCCTGTGGGTATGGAATGACCTGCTGGTTGCCCTGGTGTTCCTGGGTACAGAAGTTGAGAATCGTGTGCTGACCCGTGAATTATCCGAACTGGTCGGTTCAAGGGGACAGGACTGGGAACTCCTGACCGCAGGTGCCTTCATCTCCATGTTTGTGCCGTTGATCGTGTTCTTCTCGCTGCAACGTTACTTCGTGCGCGGCATGATGGCCGGCTCCGTCAAGGGTGGTTGATACCTGATGGCAACAACACTATAATCTGCATACCCGGTTCTATTAACCGGGTATTTTTTTGTTGCGAGGCAGGCGGCAATGGATTGGTACACCAACGCGGTGTTTTATGAGCTTTATTTGCGGGCATTTGCCGACGCCGATGGCGACGGACACGGTGACTTCGCCGGTTTACGGCGGCGGCTGGATTATCTGGAATGGTTGGGCGTGGATTGCATCTGGCTGCTGCCGGTCAATCCATCACCGCTCAAGGACGATGGCTACGATGTCGCCAGTTATTACGGCATCAACCCTACTTTTGGCGTCATGGAGGATTTCGTTCTGACCGTCAACGAGATTCACCGCCGGGGGATGCGCGTCATCACCGATCTGGTTATCAATCACACATCAGACCAGCATCCCTGGTTCCAGGAGGCCCGCCTCAGCAAAGGCTCCCTCTACCGCGATTACTACGTCTGGACCGACCAACCAGATAAGTATCGGGAAGCCCGCATCATCTTCATCGATACCGAGACCTCGAACTGGACACAGGACCCGACCACCGGCGAATACTACTGGCACCGCTTTTATAGCAGCCAGCCGGACCTGAATTACGACAATCCGCGTGTCCACGAGGAAATGCTCAACATCATGCGGTTCTGGCTCAGCCTGGGCATTGATGGCTTCCGGGTGGACGCGGTGCCGTATCTGTATGAACGTGAAGGTACCAACTGCGAAAATCTGCCGGAAACCCATGAATTTGTGCAGAAATTGCGCCGTCTGGTCGATGAGGAGTACCCCGGCACCCTGTTATTAGCCGAAGCCAACCAGTGGCCGCATGAAGTGCTGCCCTATTTCGGCGCGGGTGACGAGTTCCACATGTGTTTTCATTTTCCTGTCATGCCGCGCCTGTATATGGCGCTGGCACAGGCCGACCGCAGTTCTGTTGTCGATATTCTGGCGGATACCCCACCCATCCCGGAAAACTGCCAGTGGGCGACATTTCTGCGCAACCATGATGAACTGACGCTGGAAATGGTCACGCCGGAAGAACGTGATTTCATGTGGGATTTTTACTCGCCGGAACCGCGCCAGCGGTTAAACCTGGGCATCCGGCGGCGGCTGGCTCCGTTGATGAACAATGATCGCCGTCGCATCGAACTGCTGTACTCGCTGCTGTTCACGCTGCCCGGCGCACCGGTCCTCTACTATGGCGATGAAATTGGCATGGGCGACAACCTCGCGCTTTTTGACCGTAACGGTGTTCGCACCCCGATGCAGTGGGATAGCGGCCTCAATGGCGGGTTTTCACCGAGCGAACAACTGTATGCGCCGGTGATCGACGACGCCGTTTATGGATACCAGAAGGTGAATGTTGTCCAGCAGCGTGCAGGAGACGATGCACTAATCCACGTTATTCGCATCATGATCGACCGGCGCAAACTCCTATCCTTCCTGGCACGCGGTGATCTGAAGTGGATGGACCAACTCCCCAACCATTTGATGTGCTTCTGGCGCATCGGCGAAGGCGAGCGGATGTTGGCCCTGCACAATCTCTCTAACGAGGCGGCCATCGTCGCTCTGCCAGCCGGTGAGACCTTTGTCGATGTCCTGAACGGCACAGCCCCCGCTATCAGCCAGCAAATCAAACTGCCCGCCTACGGGTACCGCTGGCTGCTGCCCGCCTGGTAAGGTTTGCACACACCGTCATCACAATCGGCAAGATCGTTCCCGGCCACACGATTGATCGTGTAGCGATTGCGAGCGATGAAATCGTACACACGCGGTCCCAACCAGTCACCCACCAGCGGCAGATGCAGCAGCACCCACAGTGGCAGCATCAACGGCAGTTCACGCAGCATCCGGCGGGTTCCGTGAAATCCCCGGTAGACACGCTGACGATCAAACACATGGATCGCTCCCATCACATCCTGGTGTTCCAGCGACGGGAAGCGAGCGCTTACCGTGTCATGCTGGTGCAAATCGACAAACTCGACACGCTTCAGCCAGTCCAACCGGCTGACCAGCATCCGTGTTGCATTGCAGATCACACACTGTCCATCATATATCGCGACAACCACACGCTTCCTCAATACCTTGCATTCATCATTGTCGTATACTAATATGCACGCCTTAAAGGATATTGAGAAGAGAATCTCATGCCAGATGATAAACGCGCACCGCTGGCACTGCCGGAAGAAGACCTGATCGTGCGTCAGCAACCGCCGCCGGAGGAAGTCTTCTACGATGACCGGCGCGGTCCATCCGGTTGCGCCTGGGGTGTCCTGGGTGGGATGGGCTGCATGACCATACCCATCATCGCCCTTGTGTTCGTCATTGTGTCCGGCATCAATTCCGTAGCAGGCGTGGTCGATAGCATCACCGGGATATTCAACCCGTCGGAGATCGTCTACGAAACAGTTTCAACCACTTTGATCCTGGAACGCATTCAAGACCTCTCCCAGTTGACGACGACGCGCTTCAATTTCTCCAATCTGGTGCGGGTCAAACGCGACCTGCCGACGATTTTGCGAGCGCTGTATACCGACCGGCTGCAAATGGTCATCGTCGGACATGTCACTGCCGGTATCGATCTGGCGCAAATGACAGAGGCGAACTTCACCCAGAACGGCGACATACTGGTCATTCAACTACCGGCTCCGCAGCTTCAGGATTGTTTCTTGAACGAACAGGAGTCCTATGTAGTAGACCGTGACACCGGCCTGTTCACGACTGGCTCACCTGAACTCGACGGACAGGCCCGCCAGTTCGCGGTGAGCGAATTTCGGGATGCCGCACTCGAACAGGGGATTCTGGCAGAAGTCAACGAACAAGCCCAGATCAACCTGGAATCCTTTTTAAACTCGCTGCCGCTGGACCCGTCGCTGTCCGGGTTCCGCATCCTGACCACATCGCCACCCACGAATCCGCCATTACCACAAACATGCGGTTAGCCGGTCTTGAGGAACTGGCGGGAGAGATAGAGGGCGGCGACCATTGTTGAGTCTATCAAACGGCCATAGCTGATCAGGCGTTCAAAGTCAGCCAGTGGAACCAGATGGGTTTCCACCTCTGCCGAGATAACATTGCTCGGTGTCAGATCACGGGCGAGGTAGAGATGGACGCTGGCATCGACATATTTGGCCCAGGGGCGAAGTTCACCCAGGTAATTCATATGCTGGGCGCTGTAGCCGATCTTCTGCATCAGGTTCCGGTCGGCGGTTTGTTGATGCGGCTCATCGTCCTCGATGACCCCGCCCGGCAGCACCAGCAGTTCCTCGCCGGTGGCGGCAGAATACTCGATGATGAATATCACCATGCCGCTGTCAGTCAGAGGAACGCACCGGGCCTGATTGTGGGCGCGGACAAAATTAACGCCGCTGTAGCCGGGTATTAGTGAGATAAAGCGATCACTCATCCACATCCTCAACGTTAAGGTCTGGCAACAGATGTGATGATAGCGCGAGAAGTTTATCGTTTCTTGCAAAATCTACAACATGTTATTAACATTTCGCTTCGCCCGACCCAGAACAACCTGCCCCGTCTGACCGTTGACCAGTGCGGTACGCATATCACCGTCGGCTTCGTGGAGTGTCGCCACCCATACCGGCAGCAGCAGCAGCCGGAACCACATTTGCTGGACGTTGGTGAAAACGCTGATGATGACCGATCCTGTTGAGACCCCGCTGTGGCGTTGGCGCATCGCATCCGCAACACACTTACGTGCCTGGATAGACGCGGTGTCGAAGTCCAGGCTGTAAATCTCGGCGGGATAGGTCGCCAGCAGTTCGGGCCGGTAGGCTTCGGCAGCGGTGAAATCAAAATCGTCCAGGCGGCTCGTCAGATGCGATGAGGGTGATTTGGCGGCACAGATAGCGATGTTGTGCGCCATATCACCCAGGCGGGTCGCCTCGTAGACCTGCTGCAGTCCGATTTCCCACGTTGGATCGTGTGAGCGATCAATGCGGCGAGTGACCTGCACGGCTGCATCGAACACCCAGTACGGCAGATAGACGCCTTCAAGCGTGGCCCGCGTGACCCGGTTGTTCTGGAACAGCCCCATGATCTTCTCCGAAATGCCGCCCAGCCGCGCCTTGATAGCGTCACCGGCATCTTTGCGGCTGACTTTAAAGCCGACCACACCGTCCGGTTGCTGGAAAGACTCCAGGACATCGCGCTCTATGACATGGTTCGAGCCGCAAAAGGGGCAGTGCAGCGACAGCTTGCGGGCCGTTATGGTCCGCTCTGCGCCGCAGCTTTCGCACTGTAGCAGGCGCTCCCCCACCACCCAACGGACCGGCTGCGCCCGTCGCTGTAACAGCGCCGCCGTTAGCATATCGCTGCCACCCGCCGGGGTTACGGCAGCTTTCTCACTGTAGCCACACGAATCGCAGACCACCAAACCGGTGACTTCATCCGTCGCCAGATTGGGCGAGCCACACTGCGGACAGCGCAGATTGTGCGTCTCGGTCGCCACTGCGCCGCCAGCCTGCCGCAGCTCCGGCTCAATATGAGGATTCAAGACATCGGCGGTGGCGTCCAGTTTGCCGTTCAGAATCATCATCTCGCGGATTGCCCCCACATGGCCCGGCAGCGACGCCAGCGCATGTTCCAGATGTTCCCGCTTGAGTGCCGGATCACGCACCAGCAGAGCAATCCAGTAATGGGCATCGACAAAATACGGTTCGGACTCAAGCGCACGACGGAATGCCTGCACCGCCTGCAACCACTCTTTGCGATGGACATGATGCTGCCCGGTCTCGTAGGCCGCCTGCGCCCAGCGATCAATCGGGTCAGGATGGTTCAAGGCATACGAGGGGCGCACCGGCTCACGCGGGCCATACCCTTCGACCGACGCTGAAGGTTGAGGGGCCGGTTTCGCCATTTTTTCACGGGGGATGGTATAGCCGCAGCGGCGGCACAGCAGGGTCTTATCCAGCACAGAAAATGTGTTTTCCGCTTTGCAGCGGGGGCAAAATGATGGAGCCAGCATGGTCATATTCCTTCCACATGTCTGACTCCATCTTAACGGTATTCAGCCACCAGAAGTGTCAAGGATTGTCGCAGTCTCGCGGCGGCGCGACACCGCCATCGGGACGTCCACGCAGTGTCAGCGGCACATCGAAGGTCTCGTCGTCGCGCACCACCAGCAGCGTGACCGTGTCGCCGGGGCGAGTATTGATAACCAGATACGACACCAGTTCGTCCATGTTGCCGATGAAATTGCCGTCCACCGCCACGATGATGTCGCCGCCAGCACACACCGAGTTCCCGCGCACACTGCGGCGCTGATCGCCACCAACCAGACCCGCTTCATCAGCCGGTGAATCGGGCGTTATCCCTCGGACCAGCACACCGGCCTCCACCGGCAAGCCCAGCGGCTCACGCAGCGCAGCCACACCTAGTTCCGTGCGTTCGGTCGATATGCCCATCCAGGAATAGGCGACCTCACCGTTTTCGATCAACTCCGGCACCACCCGACCGACGGTATTGGCGGGAACGGCAAACCCGACACCCTGGAATATGCCAGTCTCCGAACTGATAGCCGTATTCACACCGATCACCTGCCCGCGACTGTTGAGCAATGGGCCGCCGCTGTTGCCGGGGTTGATGTCGGTATCCACCTGGATGATGTTAGGATTCTGGAAACCGGGCGCAACCGTGTTATCGATCAACTCAGCGGAGCGTAACTGGCGTCCCAGGCCACTGATGATGCCGACCGTCATCGAACTGCTGAGACCGAAGGGGTTGCCGATGGCGATGGCTCGCTCGCCCACATGCAGCATATCCGAGTCGGCCAGTTCCAGCGGTAAAAGCCGTGTCAACGGCACATCGACCTGAATCACGGCCAGATCGCTGTAGACATCTTCCCCGACAAGGCTGGCTCCCGTGACGTAACCATCGTTGAACGTCACCAGGATTTCTTCGGCGTTATCGACGACATGGGCATTGGTGATGATATGGCCGTTGCGCCCCCAGATGAAGCCAGAGCCGCGTGCCACATCGGTGAAGCCAGTCGGCCCGCCAATGCGAATCTCTACTTCGATATTGACGACCGATGGCGCAGAGCGTTCATAGATGTTGGTCAGCAGCAGATATTCTGCATCAGCATCAACCACAACGGTATCCGGAACCAGGGTCGGCAGTTCCTCCTCATTGTCCTGCACATAGGCGACCGGCAGCACCTCCAGCGCGGTCTGCGAACGGGTCAGGCTGGTCGGTTCTGCCGTCTCTCCGCCACAGGCCGCCAGCAGCAGGATCAGGATCATCAATTTACGCATTATCAACGACTTTCTACTGTTCGATGGACCACCGGAGTTGACGCACCAGTTCAACCTGTTCAGGACTCAGGCTGCGCGGTACGGTAATCAACGCACGCACATACAAATCGCCGTAATCGCCGTCACTGTTCATCAACGGCATTCCTCTGCCCCGAAAGCGAAACCGCTGTCCGGATTGCACACCGGGCGGCACCTTCATAATCACCGGTCGCGCCAGCGTCTCCACTTCGATTTCACCGCCCAGCAGCGCGGTGAACATATCAATCTTGACTTCCGTGTTGAGATCAACCCCATCGCGCACAAAGCAGCGGTCAGGTTCCACTTCAACCAGCAGATACAAATCGCCCGGATCGCCGCCGTCGGGGCTGGCCTCACCTTCACCGATCAAATGCAGGGTGTGGCCGCTGGCCGCACCCGGCGGTATGGTCACATTGAACTTGCGCTCCCCTTTGACCACATGGCGCTCAGTACCGTCATAGGCTTCCTGGAGCGATATTTGTAGCGTTTGCTCCACATCCTTCCCGCGTGTGCGGCTGCGCGGACGCGGATTCCTGACCTGCCCGTTCTGGCCGCTGCGCTTCACCCGGTCATAACGGGCACGCTTGACCGGGTTACTCAACGTCGCGTAAGCTTCGCTGATGAGTTTAAACTTGGCCTCTGCCTGCGGATCGTTAAGATTGGCATCTGGATGATGAACCTTTGCAAGGCGACGATATGCATTCCGAATCTGATCCAGATCCGCCTTGCGGCTTACACCCAGCGTCTCGTAATAATCCTTTGCCATTCAGGCTGCCTCACGAGCGGAATCATTAACATCTTCACTACTAATTTTACGATTGCTGGCAAGTGGTGTCAACGATCTCTAAGACTGACCCAACCCCAAACTTATCCCCCGCCTAACCTGCAAGCGCCGCCTGCATCAACCGGAAATGTTCACGATGATGTTCGGCCAGCGACGTCAGGTGGTTGACAACGGCAGCATAGCTGGGCTTGTGTTCCAGGAATGCTGGTGGCAAAGCCCGCACCATCGCCACCGTTGCCACTTCCTCGCGCTTGAGGGCCGCGACCAGTTCGGCTGTTTTGGGATAGGCTGCCAGGATACCGGCCAGATGGGTGGGCGTGTTTTCCGGCCAACTCAGCGGATCGTTGCCAGTGCTGACCATATGCAGCCAGAACTGCCAGAAACGCATGGTCCAGATCAAATGCGCCAGATTCTCGCTGGCACTCCACTCACCGGCAGCCGGTTGTGTCGCCATCTGCGCATCCGATACGCCTTTGACCAGCGCATCCAGTTCGGCATCGACCTCGGCGTAATTGGCTTCCAGCGTCTTCGCCAGGTCTTCGAGTGTGGCGGGAAGTTCGGGTTGTGGCCGGGCTGATAGGGTCATATCGACGGTGTGCTTATCCGTGCCACGATAGAAGACCACCGGCACCGTATCGCCACCCCGGTACGGGCGCAGTGCATTCGCCAGACTGCCGAAATCGGTCACCCGCTTGCCGCCGATGCTGGTGACCACATCACCGGCCTGGATACCGGCGTTGGCGGCGGCCTGGCCTTCGACCACACCACCAACCTGCAACCCGGCACTGACCGGCACGCCCAGCGCCCGCGCCTGCTCACTGGTCAGCGGCGCGGGGAATACCCCAAGCACCGGACGCTGTATCTCACGCAGATCAAATCCGGTTTCCAGAACATGTTTCAGATTTTCCAGACCTACCTGCCACCCATGTGTAAACTGTTCACGGGCCGCATCCCACGCACTGTCCCCACCGATGCCGCTGTGCTGAATCTGAACCTGGGTGCTGCTGTTTTCTGAGCGCAGCGTAAACTCCACACGGGTAACACTGGGCTGTCCGTGTCCGCGCCAGGTGAAGGCAATGCGCTGAGGTTCGACAACAGTGAACTGTCCAGCAGCGTAATAACCGGAGTGCCAGCCAAACAGGTAACTGCCGCCCTCGCGCAGTTCGACGCGGGTGGTATCGCAAAGCCACTGACGAAAACCGAGTTCGGTGGTCACAGCCCGATGGACCGCCGCCAGAGGTGCGTGAATCGATTCAGTGAAAATGAGAGCGTCGCTCATAACGAATTCCTTGCTGATTCAATAGTCGGTTTAATTATAGCCTCTACTTATCGACCCGCACCAGATAATCCGCGTCAATCTCCTGAATACCGTGTCGTTTGTCCTCAAAGACCACATGGACCATCTCTACACCATGTTCGTTGTTGCTCTCAATAACACGCCCCAGGCCGAAAATCGGATGTTTCACCCGGTCATTGGTCTTAAAGCTGGTGGTGCCAGGGAAACGAACGATCTTGCTGCGGATTTTGTCGTTGGGCTGCCGTTTCGATGTTGACGGCTGCCAGGATGTTTGCTCACGAAAGCTGCGAATATCGGATTCGGCTGCTGCTCGCGGTGACAAACCGTCAATCAGACTGGTGGGCATATCGCTGATGAAGCGCGATGGCAGGTTGTTGGTGCTGTTCCCGTACAGACTACGCCGGAAGGTATAAGATAAATACCCGCGATCTATCGTGCGCGTCAGACCGACATACATCAGACGGCGCTCCTCCGCCATGCCCTCCGGGTCTTCAAAGGAGCGCATATGGGGCAGCATCCCCTCCTCAACGCCAGTGATAAACACCACCGGGAACTCCAACCCCTTCGCCGCGTGCAGCGTCAGCAGGGTTACGGCGTCGGCATCCGCCGCCAGCGCATCGACGTCGGAGACGAGACTCTGCTCCGCCAGGAATTCACCCAGGCTGAGTCCGTCGGCCTGGGTGCGGGCCAGCAATCCGCGCATTTCCTGGATGTTGTCTTCCCGCTCCACATACTGGTCGTCGGTATCGCTGATCTCGCGCAGATACAGATTGTAACCGACATCGCTCATGAGGCGGTCCATCAGATTCACCAGATCGCCCGTCGCGGCAATCTCACGCCAGCGCTGGACCTGCCCGGCGAATTCGGCAAAGAGACGCGCCGACCGACCGGATAAGCTGGTCGCCTCACCGCTGACCAACCGCGACAACGCATCGTCGTAGTTTTCGCATTCGGTCGCGGCCCAATGCTGGAAGTCCTGAAGCGATTTCTTGCCGATGCCGCGACGCGGCACATTGACGATGCGGGTGAAGCTCACTTTATCGTTGGGATTGTTGACCAATCGCAGGTAGGCTAGCAGATCGCGCACTTCGCGCCGCTTGTAGAAGCCCACACCGCCGATCAGCCGGTAAGGCAAACCTTCGCGGATGAAGGCATCTTCCAGCGCACGCGACTGGGCATTGGTGCGGTACATGACGGCAAAATCCGACCAGGTACGGTCCTCGTCGTCACACAGATCGTTGATGGTGTTCACCACCCACGTCGCTTCCATATCCTCGTTATAGCACTCTTTGACCTCGATCCTGACACCATCGCCACGATCCGTAAACAGCGCTTTAGGCGTCCGGTTGGGGTTGCGGTCGATCACAGCACGAGCCGCATTCAGCACATATTGCGTGGAGCGATAATTCTGTTCCAGCAAACAGACCTGCGCGTCGGGATAATCCTCACGAAAGCGCATCACATTGCGATAATCCGCACCGCGAAAACCATAGATGGCCTGATCCTCATCGCCGACCACAAACACGTTGTTCTGCGGCTGCCCCAGCAGTTTCACCAATCGGTACTGGGCCGTATTGGTATCCTGGAACTCATCCACCAGGACGAACTCAAACAAGCGCTGGTACTTCTCGCGTACACTATCGTTTTCTTCCAGCAGCAGCACCATCTGCATGAGCAAATCATCGAAATCCAGGGCATTGTTGTCGAGCAAAATCGACTGGTAGCGTGGATAAGCTCGCCCCACAACTTCGCCGAAATAATCCAGGCTGGTGAACTGCGCTGGTTGGATCAACTCGTTCTTGGCTTCGGAAATCTTGCCCAACACCCGGCGCGGGTTATATTTCTTGGGATCAATGTTTAGTTCCGACAGCGTTTGCTTGATGACGGCAAGCTGGTCTTCGGTATCGTAGATGACGTAATCCGGCCCAAAAGGGGTGTTCTGGCCCTCACGCCGCAGCAAACGGGCGCACAGCGCGTGAAATGTGCCGATCTGAAGGCCAGCCACACGCCCACCCAACAGATGCCCAACCCGCTCGCGCATCTCACCGGCAGCTTTGTTGGTAAATGTGACAGCGACAATCGAACTGGCGGGGATACCGCCCGCTTCAATCAAATACGCGATTCGATACGTCAGTCCCCGTGTCTTGCCGCTGCCGGGACCCGCCAGCACCATCACCGGCCCGGTTCCGGCAGTGACGGCTTCATGTTGGCGCTCATTCAATCCGTCCAGAAGATTCGACATGTCCATGCATCCTGAAAAAAATATCAATAGATGGTATGATTAGCTCAATACTATCAAAAATATGGACGATCTTCACCTGACGGGTGCGGTGCATCATGAGACAGCAGATTAATACACCCTATGTCATCCTGGTCGTCGATTCTGACCCACACTATCGTCAGACTCTGGCAAAACGGCTCCGCGAACACGGACATACCGTCATTCAACTGCCCGACGGGGAAGAGGTCCTTGAATTGTATGAGTATTCCGGCTATCCGGATATGGTCATTCTGTCCGATGCCCTACCCGGTATAGACGGTTTGGAGACCTGCACGCGCCTGCAAAATCTACCGAACGGCAGCACCACACCAGTCCTGATGCTCACCGACCGATTCGAGGACGACGACTGGGTGGATCAAATCTATGAAGCCGGGGCCGATGAATGCCTGTCACACGATGTGCGCCCACGCTTGCTCTGCCACCGGGTCAACTATCTGCTCGAAGTCCGCGATATGCGGATGATACTCAACAACGAAAACCGCTATCAGATTCTCAGCGACCTCGCTACCGATTATGCCTACCAGATGCGTGTGCTGTCCGATGGTCGGATCATTACCGAATGGGCATCGGAGAGCGCTTATAGTTTTACCGGCTATCAATCTTATCATGTCGGCATTGATCGCTGGCGTGGTCTGATCCACCCGGACGATAAACCGCTGGCTCAGGAACGTTACGATGCGCTGTTAAGCGGTGAAAGCCGGAGTGATGAATTCCGGCTGATCACGCGGGATGGGTCGATACGATGGGTACGCGATCATGCCTATCCCATCTGGAGTCCGGCGGAACAGCGAGTCATCCGCATCTACGGTATTGGCCTGGACATTACCTCCGACAAAGAGACTGTCATCGCGTTAAGCCAGATTCGGGAGGCCCTGGATGCAGCTCAGATCAGCGTCTGGGACTGGGATGTCCCGACGGATGCGGTGTATTTGAGTGCCAGTTGGGGTCAGATGCTCGGCTATGATGCGCTCCCTACGACGATGAACGCATGGCAGCAGCTTGTTCACCCGGCGGACCGTGATACCTTTCATGAGCGGCTAACACAGTCCGATCAGCTCCTGGAACTCGAATACCGGATGCAAACCCGGAATGGGGACTGGTTGTGGATGCAGGTACACGGGCATGTGATGACATACGATGAAAACGAACGCCCGCAGCGTGTGATGGGCATTCAGAAAGACATCAACGAACTAAAGCGAACTGAGGCCGCACTGCGTAAGAGTGAAGAGCGCCACCGGATCATCTCGAACACGATCTCGGATTACGCCTACTCCTACATTGTCCACGACGACGGCAGCCTGAAGAAGGATTGGAGTACACAGGCATTCCACGAGATCACCGGATACAGCTATGAAGAAATGGACGCAGATGGTTGGACACAGTTGATCCATCCCGATGATTACGCCATCGCAACCGAACGTTTCGAGCGCTTACTCGCCGGTGAGATCGATGTATCGGAGTTTCGGATCCGCACTAAGAGCGGCGACATCCGCTGGCTGCGCGATCACGGCCATCCGGTCATGGATGGCGGGCGGGTTGTGCGGATTTACGGCGCAGCCCAGGACATCACCCAGCACAAGCTGGATGAGGAGCGCCTGCGTGAACAGGCACTTGAACTGCAATCACGCAATGACGAACTGGACGCCTTCGCCCAGACCGTCGCCCACGACCTCAAGAATCCCATTTCGACTATGATGGGCTTCGCCAGTCTGGTCGAAAACTACTACAACCGCATGACGGACGACCAGATTCTGGAGTACATCAATCTCATCATGGAGAGCGGCTACAAAGCCAAAGAGATTATCGACGCCTTGCTGCTCCTGGCGGGGGTCAGTCAGACGCAAGTCTTGCAGATCGGGGCGGTCGATATGGCCCCGCTGTTGAAAGATGTACAGCGACGGCTAAGACCGATGATTGATGAGACCGATGCGATCATCGACATACCGGCAGAATGGCCGGTGGCACAGGGCTACGGTCCCTGGCTGGAAGAGGTATGGGCCAATTATCTATCTAACGCACTCAAGTACGGTGGCCGTCCACCCGTCATTCAGTTGGGTGGTGAGCCTGTGGACGAGCAAATGGTACGCTTCTGGGTGAAAGACAACGGGCTGGGCCTATCGCCGGACCAGCAGGAGAAGATATTCACACCGTTTACCCGACTGCACAATGCCGACATCGAAGGGCATGGGCTGGGCTTATCGGTTGTAGAACGCATTGTCCGGCGTCTGGGCGGTGAGGTCGGCATTGACAGCGCTGTCGGTGAAGGGAGTATTTTCAGCTTCACGCTGCCAGCCGTGAGAAAAGCATAAAAGGAGTATAAATTTATATTTACTACATATTGAGTGTTTATGTTTAATCAGGTAAACTATAGATAGTTTATACGAATACGGTCCAGCGACAATTGACCCACAACGATATGAGCGTGAATCTGATAACATCCAGCAGGTTCAATATCAACTATTCGATTAAGGACTGGTCGATGCGGTCCCCAATTATGGTCATGGAAAGTGAACCATCCAGTCGAGAGTTGTTGAAGACATTTTTGCAGCTTGACGGATATGAGGTCGTCATAGCGACCTCAGCCGAAGATGCGCTGAACAAGATGCATACATTCCATCCAACCCTCGTCTTGATCCACGCACGCGGGGAAGATGGACTTGAAGTGATTCGCGCTATCAAGTCCGACTACAAACACATCCAGGTCGTTGCCCTGACAACCCACATACTGGCAAGTGAAGAAGCCACGTTACGGCAAACGGGGGTCGATGGAGTCCTCCCGATGCCAATCAATCGACAACAGCTACAGGCTTACATGGCCCACAGTATCTAAAAAATTGCCAATGAAAGTACCCGGTGCGCGATGGACACTTCAAAATGCACGCTTTGTTCGTACACCCGCAACAATTAATGACCTGGCTCAGCAACCATACTAAATACATGCTACAATATCAACAATAAACTGGACCAAGCAAAACAGGTGAGAGCAAAGTGGCAATCACATGTCCATCATGCTATCGAGAGAATGACAACGACGCGAAAATTTGCGTCTATTGTGGGGAGCCGCTGGTTGATGTAGTCACTGAGGCCGCCTCAACCCGTTCCCTGGATGACACCGACTTTGAAGAGGGTACACCAAAGTGGGGGTCAGCCCGTTTCAACGCCCGGACGAATCTCCTGCTCGGTGTCGAAGGCGAGGTACGCACCTTCACCTATGACGCCGAAGAAATTCTGGAACTGGTGATGGGACGTGAAGACCCCAAGACCGGTGAAGCCCCGCATGTCAATCTGAGCATGTTTAATGCGGTCGAAAAAGGTGTGTCACGCCGGCATGCAGCCATCGTCCGCAAAGACGGATCACTCTATCTGGTCGATAACGACAGCGCAAACGGGACGTTCCTCAACGGCCAGCGGTTGGTCGCCAACCAGCCCCGTGTTTTGCGCGATGGCGATGACATCCGGTTAGGGCATTTGACAATCCGCATTACATTTGAACGCGCCTAAATTTCACGCCTTCCTCGTGTTATACTTCGCCCAGGTAAACATCGAGGATGGTGTGGATGACCCGATCAAATGAAGAGTGGCTTGCAGACCTGACCGGCACACCCGAAGTGCAAGCACCAGCAATCGAGGACCTGCGCAAACGCCTCAAGCGCAGTATCCTTTATTACCTGAGCCAGGAACGCAGCGATCTGCGGTCTACATCTGCCCAGGATTTGGATCAGATGGCGGATGACCTGGCTCAGGATGCCACGCTGCGCGTGATGAACAATCTGAAGAACTTTCGCGGCGAAAGCCGCTTTACCACCTGGGCCAACCGGATCGCCGTCCGTATGGCGATCAGTGACCTGCGCCGCGCCCGCTACAAGGACTTCAGCCTGGATGACATGACGGCTGAAGGCGATCTATTGCCCACCAGCAATAACGCCCCCCGCTCCCCTGGACCGGAGACATCCGTTGAACGAACCGACGTCATCGCCAAAATCAACCGGGCGATGGAGGAGGCATTGACGGAGCGGCAGTATCAGGCGATTGTGGCGGTCACCCTGCGCGGCGTACCGATGGATGTAGTGGCCGAACAGATGGGGACCAACCGCAATGCCCTGTATAAGCTGCTGCACGACGCCCGGCGCAAGCTGCGATCACACCTGGAATCCCAGGGACTCTCGATGGATTACATGATGACCCTGTTCCAGTAGGGCGGACGTATCCACACGGACCAGCAGCGAAAATCGCCGGTGTTGCAATCAAACAACACCGGAGAAAAACCTGATGATTCTGGCAGCCATCGCGCTGCTCATCGTGATGGCGATATTTTTGCTTTAGGTCGAGTCGAGGACGAATAGGCATCCCGTGCCTCACGCAAGGCGTCACGCATCTGGCTGCATTCCAGCACGGAGTCTACCTCGACCATGCCATGCCAACCGGTGGTCTGCATGTACTCCACGCACACCACCCCGCTGTATTCTGCTTCGTGCAGCAGATGGACCACATCAACCGCATCGACGCGGCCATCGTTGAAGACCGTTTGCAGCTTCTTCGGCGCGGCCTGCCGCACCTGCACATGGCGGGCATGGGCCAGCAGCTTCACGATGTCGGCATGATCGATGTTCTGGTAGACCAGGTGTGACCAGTCCAGAGTCAACTGCAAGCCATCGACCTGACCGAGTATCTTGAGCGCCGCCTCCGGCTGCTGTGCCATGCTGTCCATGTGCGGTTCAATGCTTACGGCCAGATGGGTTGCAGGGGTAGCCGCCCTGGCCGCGTCTACCATCTCACGCAGAGCCGCCACCGTGCGATCCATCGCTGCGGTGTCGTCTCTGGGATGGGTCAAACCCGGCGACAGGGTGACCCCTGGTGCATCCAGCGCCACCACAAACGGTAGCAATGCCTTGAACAGGCCCATATCGCGCTGCCGCTTTTCTTCATCGGCCAGCGAGATACGCGGCAGCATCAGATAGATGTCGCTCAACTTGAGGTTGAACTGTACCAGATCGCGCCGGATCGCTGCCGCCACACCGCGAGGATCACGGGCAACATGCGCCGTCTCCAGGTGGGGACCGCTGCCGAGGTCCACATAACGGAATCCCATACGCGCAACGGTCCCCAGCGCCTCGCTGAGGTCCAGGTTATTAAACGCCCAGGTATGACAGGCAAATTCCATCAGCGCCTACAACAGACTCTTCAATACCTTACCGTCCTGCATCACGAGCGCGATGTTGTCGTTATCGGCCAGTGACGCGATGTCGGCCAGCGGGTCCGTCTTAGAGACCGTGACGTCTGCCAGTTTACCGGCTTCCAGGGTCCCCAGGCGGTCATCCCACTCCATGCACTCCGCCGCCACCTTCGTCGTCGCCAGCAGCGACTCCATCGGCGACATACCAATATCGCACATCAACTTGAGTTCACGCAGGTTGGTGCCATGCGGCATGACGCCAGCGTCGGTCCCCATCGCGATCTTGACGCCGGCCTTGTAGGCTTTGGCGATGCTCTCCTTGTGAATGTCGATGGTCTCCCGCGCCTTGCGCACACCATACTCTGGCATAATGTCGCTGGTCTCTGCCAGTTCCACCACCGAAAGGGGCGCGAGCAGTGTCGGGACCAGATACGTGCCATGTTCCAGCATCAGATCGATGGCCTCGTCATCGAGGTAGATACCGTGTTCGATGCTGTGAACACCGGCCCGTACCGCATTCTTGATGCCTTCCACACCCTGAGCGTGCGACATCACCTTGACACCGCGCCGGTACTGACCTTCCTGGACGATCACCGCCAGTTCTTCCGGCGAGAACTGCGTGAACTCTGGGTGATCGGTGGGACTGAGGACCCCGCCGGTAGACATAATCTTGATGATGTCGGCTCCAGCCCGCAGCACCTCGCGTACTTTCTTGCGCACTTCTTCCACGCCGTCACAAATGCCGTCGGGCATACCCGGATAGGTCTCGAATATCCGGGTGGTGCTGCCGGACGGCTGCCAGCCATCACCATGTCCGCCAGTGATACCGAGCGCCGTCACACTGATCATCAGACGCGGCCCAACCACGACACCCCGCTCGATGGCCTGTTTCATACCGAGATCGGCTCCCCCGGCGTCGCGGGCGCTCGTCACACCGGCCTCGACCGTCGCCCGTAGAAACTGCGCCGACTCGTAGAAACGAAACGAAAACGGTGTGACAATCTGCTCGCGCAGGTCTTTAATCTGGAACATCAAATGGACATGGGTGTCGATCAACCCCGGCATGATCGTCCCGCCACCGGCATCAATGCGATGGGTATCGTCGGGGACATTGATCGAATCCAGCGACCCCACCGCGACGATCTGATTGTCCTCAATCAAGACCGCGCCATCCGGCACGGGGTCACTGCCAGTCCCGTCAATCAGTGTTCCATTGTGAAGCAACGTAGTCGACATGAGCCATTCTCTTTGCTGGTTATAGAATACACGCAGACTATAACACAAGGTTGAGAA
>CAYQJO010000054.1:0-20739 GCA_964417785.1 uncultured Anaerolineaceae bacterium
TTCAGACTTTACATACCTTGCAGCCTGTTCGCTTGGCTGCGTAACGTCAGTTAAAATAACAACCACGCAAAGGAAACGCACATGGGATTCTCAATTGAAAGCACTATGACACTGAACAACGGGATCGAAATGCCGCGCTTTGGTCTCGGTGTGTTCAAGGCCGAAGCCGGCAGCGAGAGCGAAAACGCTGTCAGGTGGGCGCTGGAAGCTGGTTATCGTGCGGTAGATACAGCAGCGTTGTATCGGAATGAAGCCGAGGTCGGCAAAATCGTCAACGCCGGCATCGTTCCGCGTGAAGACGTGTTTGTCACCAGCAAGGTATGGGTCGATAATCTGAGTTACGAGGGTACCAAAGCCGCCTTCGATGAGAGCATGAGCAAACTCGGCCTGGATTATGTCGATTTGTATCTGGTGCATTGGCCGGTCAACGACTGGAAAGGTGCCTGGAAAGCGCTGGAAGAAATCTACAAGACCGACCGTGTTCGCGCCATCGGCGTCAGCAACTTTCTCGAACATCATCTCGATGAACTGCTGGACATGGCGGAAGTCCCCCCGGCGGTGAATCAGATCGAGTTTCACCCTTACCTGCAACAGCCCAACTTGCAGGCATACTGTCGTGATAAGAACATCGCCCTGACCGCCTGGGCACCGATCATGAAGGGGCGAGTCATGGAGGTGCCGACTCTGGTCGAGATTGGTGAGAAGTACGGCAAGTCGGCAGTACAGGTGACACTGCGCTGGATGCTGCAAATCGGCGTCATAACCATCCCCAAATCGGCTCGCAAGGAACGCATCGCAGACAACGCCAACATTTACGACTTTGAACTGGCCGACGCAGAAATCCAGGCCATCAACGCCCTGGACAAAAACGAGCGCATCGGCCCAAACCCGGATAGCTTCGGCAAATAGGATAGTGAAGGGGTGCGACCACGTCCGCACCCCATATCTCTACGCCGGTATACTCTCGGCGCTGTCCTTGCCCTCAACCGGCTTGACCGCCTTGAAAGTACCCGTCTCGTACTTCTTCTCCAGTTCGGCGCGGAACTGGTTGGTGTACAGATTATAGTAATGGCCCTTTTTCCGCAGCAGTTCGGTGTGGCTGCCCATCTCGGCAATGGTCCCATGTTCGATCACGATGATCCGGTCGGCCCGCTTGATGGTCGAAAGCCGGTGAGCGATGACAAAGCTGGTGCGGTCGCGCATCAGGTTTTCCATTCCTTGCTGGATCAGCGCTTCAGTCAGTGTATCGACCGAACTGGTGGCCTCGTCCATAATCATGATCTCCGGGTCGGAGAGAATGGCCCGTGCCAGACTTACCAACTGTTTCTGGCCGACCGAGAGCATCACACCGCTCTCACCAACCTCTTCTTCGTAGCCTTTTTCCAACTCCATGATGAAATTGTGCGCACCAGCCAGCTTCGCCGCCTCGATCACCTCATCATCACTGGCATCCAGACGTCCATAGCGGATGTTGTCTTTGATGGTGCCGGAGAACAAATGCGGCGTTTGCAGCACCATACCGATACGGGAGTGGATGGCGTGCATGGGCATGGTCGTGTAGTCCTGGCCGTTGATCGTGATCTGGCCGGCTTTCGGCTCGTAGAAACGGCAAACCAGATTGACGATGGTACTCTTGCCGTGTCCGGTCGGACCGACCAGCGCGATGGTCTCACCTGGCTTAACGCACAGATTGAAGTTCTTCAGAACTGGCTTGTTCTCCTCGTAGAAGAAGTCCACATTCTCGAAGACCACCTCACCGCGAATGGTGCCGGGATCGGTCGCGCCTTCACCGTCCACAATGTCCGGCTTTGCATCCAGCAGCGAGAAAATGCGCTCCGCTGACGCCACCGACTGCTGCATCTGGGCATACACACGGGCGATATCCTGGATCGGCCACATCATGAAGGTGATGTAAGAGATGAACGCCTGCACCCCACCGATGGTCAGACCGCCGATGGTGCCGACGTTGGCACCGCTGTACCACAACACACCGCCGATAGCACCGGCGCTGACGATCTGCACCACCGGCAGGAACAACGCCGACAGCCAGGACGCCCGGAACGAGACCCGGTACATATCGCGAGTCAGGTCTTTGAACTCATCCAGGTTTTTCTCCTCGCGGCGCAGCGCCTTGACCACGCGCACACCGGTGATGTTCTCGTTATATGCGCCGGTTATCTTGGAGTTGAACTTGCGTGCCTGACGGAACTCCACCAGGATTTTCTTCTTGAACCAGATCGCCACATACAGCAGCAGCGGGATGAACGGCACCACCAGCAGCGTCAACTGCCAGTTGATCGTCAGCATAAAGACAATCGCCGTACCGACATTCAGCACGGCCCAGGCGATGTCGAGCATACCCCAGGTAATCAGGTCGGAGATGCGCCCCGCGTCTGATGTGAGCCGTGACATGATCCAGCCGACCGGCGTGCGGTCGAAATACGAGAACGACAAGGTTTGCAGATGGCTGAACATGCGCTTGCGCAGATCATACTGCACCCGGTGGCCGAGAATATCGGTCAGGTAGATGAATCCGAACACACACAACGCCGACGCGAACTGCAAACCGGCGTACTGCACCAGAATACCGCGCAGCGCATCCGGATTACCGCGTATGGTCAGGTTTTGCGGCACCTGGAAGCCGACCACCTGCCGGTATAGCGCCATCAACTCGCCTTCCAGACCGCCGAGGATGCCCTCATCGATGATGCGCTTGTTCAGGAAGGTGAAATACGATTCCATGATGGCAACCGCGCCGATACAGATGAGAAAACCCACCACCCAGCGCCAGTGGGGCTTCAGCAGCCCCACCAGACGAGCGACGGTATCCCCGTTGAATTGCGAGGAAAACTCCTCTTCTTCAAACTTTGCGTCCTCAGACACTTGTGAGTTCCTTTTCTAGTTCGGTTTCGATCTGAGACTGCATGAGATACGTCTCGCGATATACACCGTCTTGCTTGAGCAGTTCAGCATGGTTGCCCATCTGCACCACCTGTCCATGATCCATCACCAGAATCAGGTCCGCGTGCATCACGGTCGTGATCCGGTGCGCGATGATAAACGAGGTCCGATCCATCATCAGGTGACGCAGCACGCCGCGTATGTGCGCTTCGGTCTCGGTATCGACCGAGGAGGTCGCATCATCCAGGATCAGCAGACTCGGGTCTTTCAGGATCGTCCGTGCCAGCGCCACCCGCTGCTTCTGTCCACCGGAGAGAGTCACACCGCGCTCACCGACAAGTGTCTGGTAACCATCCGGGAAAGTCTGGATGACATCATGGACGGCAGCGGCTTCGGCGGCAGCAAACACCTCATCATCGCTGACCTCGCGCCCGACACCATAGGTGATGTTCTCACGGATCGTGCGCGAGAACAAGAACGGCTCCTGTTCCACGATGCCGATGTGCTGGCGCAGGAAACTGCGCGGGTAGTCGCGCAGTTCAACATCGTCTAACTTGATGCTGCCGCCGGTGTAATCGTAGAATCGGGTGAGCAGCGCCATCATGGAGGTCTTGCCGGAGCCGGTCGCCCCCAGGAGCGCCACCGTCTGGCCCGGTTCGCAGCGGAAACTCACATCCCGCAGGACCGGGTTGCCCCGTTCGTACTCAAACGTGACATTCTCGAAGACCACCTCACCCTGAATGTCATCCACTGGCGCAGGTTGATCCTCACCCAGCGCTTCACGATCTTCTTTGATAACCGCCATCACACGATCATAAGACACCAACCCGGTCGAAGTCTGTGCGATCAGGCGGCCCAGGTCGCGCATGGGGAAGATAATCAGAATTACCATGCCGATATAGGCCAGATAACTGCCGATGCTGATCGTGCCGTCGAGAACCATCAACGCACCGGCAAAGTAACCGAACAACATCTGGAAGCCAGTCAGGATGTCGGTGGTGGGCCAGAAGTAAGCGTGCATCATGGAGAGTTGACGGCCACGATTGAACTGGCCGTGGTTCTCGTCCTCGAACTTGTCGATCTCGTATTCCTGGCGACCGAATGCCTTGACCACCCGTACCCCGGAGAGATTCTCTTGCAAACGGGTGGAGAGACGAGCTTCCTGGTTCTGGAAAGCTTCGTACTTGTCCGAAATCCGCTTGAAGAAGAACAGCGATACCACCACCAGCAGCGGAATCACCAGCACGGATAACCCCGCCAGCAGCGGGTTGATAGTGATGATGGCGATCAGATTGACGATGAACATGGTCAGGATACGCCCAATACCCACACCCTGCTCAATGTAGAAGCGGCGTACCGCGTCCACATCCGACGTACACCGTTGCAGCAGTTCGCCGGTCTGGGTGCGGTCGTGATAGCTGAAGTCCAGACGCTGCACATGATCGTAGAGATAATCACGCAGTCGCGTGGAAACACCTTCCGCTGTGCGAGCCGCCCAGCGTCCACTCACGTAGGAAAATGTACCCTGAATCGTCGCCAGCAGCACGAACCCCAGCGCAAACAAGGGGATCATATCGCGCAGGGTATCATCGACCAGGACCTCGTCCACAAAGTAGCTGATCAGCAGCAGGCCAGCGGTCCGCGCACTGGCCGACACCGCCAGACTGGCAATTGCCCCAACATAGACCATGCGATAGCCGGAGGCCATGCGGATCAATCCGAGCAAACGATTCTTCTCGATAGCCTGCTTCAGGTCATACTGCGGCACAGCATATACGGCCACGACAACTCCTTGTCATACGCTGGACGGCCAGAAGGCCGTCCTCCGAACAAGCGACGTATCTGTTCACCTTACCATGAGACTATAGCGCCGCTGACTTCAGGCGGACGCCAAAAATGGCGTCCCTACGCCCAAACAGGTTTTTTAGGGACACGCTTCTGCGTGTCCGCCACCGGATTTCACGGATACGTGAATAGATACCAAGCGACATCATATCATAATCTCTACAGACTGTAAAGGTTTTCAATGGGTCACAAGAAGCCAGTTAAAAAAGTTTCAGCGTTTAAGCGGTATCGGGGTGTCCAGCGGAGTCATGAGCGCTGGCCTTTCCTGGACAGTTGTTTGACTGGTTCGTCGCCGCCTGGACTCTGCCGGTCGAGCGACGGCCTGTGCCTGCCGGTGGGCTTCTGCCCGCCGCAGCATCTCCTCACGGTGATACTTCGCCTGCTGTTCCAGATGATAATACAACTGCATGGGTTTTCCTCCTGCACATCTGTTCTAAACCGACCTTATCATCATAACACCGGAACCCTGACACCTACTGTCAGGGTTTTTGCGTTACACTGGATGTGATTAAAGGAGGAATGCCATGCGGGCCGACCGGTTGCTTTCCATCGAATGCTGACGGTTGGACCCGATTCGACTGCACATTCGACAACTTCGATGATGCGCTGCGGGCCGTAATGAGTCTGGGCGCACAGGTCCAGGTGATCGCACCGGAGGATTTGCGGCATGCGGTGATGCACAATGCTGAGACGATGGCAGGATTGTATTCCTAAAAGGACCAGGCCGACCTGTAAGCCGCATTCTGTACCCGCTGATGCGGGTGGTGGTCATCTATCTAGCACGCCAGTTACCCGGCGCGTCCAGCAGTCTACCCGGCGCGGAACGGGTCGCTCCATTGCGCCTGCTTGACCTTGCTCCCGGTGGGGTTTACCTGGCTGCCGACATCACTGCCAGCACCGGTGGTCTCTTACACCACCCTTTCACCCTCACGCCGACTCACCAGAGGTGAGTTACGCAATCTGCTCTCTGTGGCACTTTCCGTCGGATTACTCCGCCTGGCCGTTAGCCAGCACCGTACCCTGTGGAGTGCGGACTTTCCTCAGCCTGGGTAGCCCCAGACCGCGACCACCCGGTCGACCTGGATATACTTGATTGTATCACAGGCTGCATCAGAAAAGCGCCATTCTGGCGGCGGGGAATCGTTGGTTGCCAGCCATCTTACAGGCGATTACAATGACGGTCGGGGGATAATAGTCCCCCTCTATTGTTTGTCGAGGAGTCTGCTCGATGGCAGAAAAATCCCTGTGGCGGCGCTTCAGCCAATCGTGGAACAGCTTCTTCGCGCCCGATGACCTCTCCGGTTACATCATCATCACCGCCATGCTGTTGATCCCGCCGCTGGCTCTGCGAACCGCCGGTTGGCTGGTCGAAATGCAGGTCGTCGCCCCACTGATCCTGTTGAGTACCCTGTTCGGATTGATCCTGGCCCGCAGCCAGTTCACCGAATTGATGGCGCTGCTCATCAGCATGATCTATGGTGTCAGCTTTGTACTGCTGGCCGCTGGAATCGCGCTGGAAGATGGCAGCGTATACGCGGTTTTCATTCGTATCACCAATTGGCTGGCGGACCTCACCAGCGGCGGCATCAACCAGGACGATCTGGTACTCACCATACTGGTTGCGTCGCTGTTCTGGATGATGGCCTACAACGCAGCATGGCATGTGTTCCATAGCGACCATATCTGGCGTGTGATCGTGCCACCCGCCCTGATTCTGATGGCCGTCATCGTGTTTTACGATGGTCCGTCCAACATCGACCTCTATATGGTCGTGTATGTTTTTCTGGCGCTGCTGCTGGTCGTCCGTGCCAGCCTCATCAGCCACGAAGCCGAATGGTTCTATCACGGCATCAACCATCCGCAAAAGCTCAGACGACAATTCGTGCGCGTGGGAGCCATGCTCTCGCTGCTGCCGCTGGCGGTCGGCGCATCCATCCCAACCGATGACATTCAGCAGCGGTTGAACACCTTCCAGACCTTTCTCCAATCCGACCCGATGACCGAACTGAGCGAGTTCTGGAACCGCATGTTCTCGCCCATCGAGGCGCAGGGTCCGACCACATCCGATTATTACGGCGGCAACTCGCTTGACCTGGGCGGCGCGATCCGCCTGGGCGATCAGGACGTATTCTATGTCGAAGCGCCACCAGCTCCACAAGGCCGCTACTACTGGCGCTCACGAATTTTCGACACCTATGAAGCCGGTCGCTGGACCCCGGCGGTGGACATCCGCCTGACCGACGCCAGCGCACCGTTGAACGTCACGCTGGAAAACACAGCCGCTCGCCAGCCAGTCGAGCAGCAGTTTACCGTCGCACTCAACGCCACCCGCATCCTCTACACCGCACCACAGCCCTTCCAGATCAATCTGGCGACCCGATCTGACCTGTTCTATACGGCCCCGGAAGGCGATCCCACCCGCACCATGAACATCTCCGTCATCCGACCGATGGAGATCATACGCGAAGGCGGCAGCTACACGGCCACCAGTCTGGTCAGCACAGCATCGGCCAGCCAGTTACGGTTAGCCGGTGTCAACTATCCCGATTGGGTGCGTCAGCGTTATCTCTACCTCTCACCGTCGGTCAGTCAACGGACAATCGGTCTGGCCCAGCAGATCGTCGCTGACGCCAACAATCCCTACGACACAGCCAAAGCCATTGAGCGCTGGCTGCGGGCCAACATCGCCTACAACGAATCGATCCCGGCACCACCGCCAGGGCAGGACCCGGTCGATTGGCTGCTGTTCGATCAACGCGAGGGCTACTGCAACTACTACGCATCGGCCATGATCGTCATGCTGCGCAGTCAGGGCATCCCGGCACGGCTGGCGGCGGGTTTCAGCCAGGGCCGTTTCGATGGCAGCCGCTTTGTAGTCACCGAACGCGATGCTCACACCTGGGTCGAGGCTTACTTCCCCGGTTTTGGCTGGATCGAGTTCGAGCCGACCGCTGCCCAACAGCCGTTAGATCGTGAGGGCGACGACGAGGCCAATCAAGAGTTCATCCAACCCCCGGCACCCACCCAGACCCCACTGCCGACCAACACACCCTTGCCGACAAATACGCCGCAGCCGACCAACACACCCCCGGCCCCGGACGAGGGCGGCGATCCCCTACCACAGCCGACCGTCACACCATCCGTGACGCCGACTCCCTCGCCGACTCCGACGGCAACGCCGGTCGTTGTGCCGACCATCCCACCACCAATCACACCAGAACCGGGCAGTCCGCTGGATGTAATTCTGCCGGCGTTGGGCTTGCTGCTGCTGGGACTGTTTGTCCTGCTGCTGCTAATCGCCCTGTTTACCTTCATCTGGTGGTGGTGGGAATGGCGCGGCCTGAACGGCCTGAGTCCGGTGGCACGCGCTTACGCACGGTTGGAACGCTATTTAGGGTTGGTCAAGATTCGTCTGAATCCGCAGGACACGCCCGATGAGCGCCGCCATGTGATCGTCCAGCAATTACCACAGGCGCGGCGTCCGGTGACAGCTATCACCCGATTGTACATCAACGAACGTTACGGCCCCGGACCGCAGCACCCGGCTCAGGCCCATCACGACACCGAGCAGGCCGAGGAAGCCTGGTTAGATGCACGCGGTCAGATTCTAAGCCGCTGGCTGCGCCGGTTCATTCCATGGGCGAAGAAGGAATAGAGGTAAAAACAACACCCCTCTCCATGATATGGAAAGGGGCCGGGGGTGAGGTAAAGTGCGCCCCTTCACCCCCGACTTGGAGGGGACGCTGGCAGATTAATGCTCGTTGACGATGCTGAACACCATCGGGCGGCGTTTGGTCTCGTTATACAGCACCCGGCTGACGCTCTCCTGCATCTTCTCGCGCAGTCGCCCGTTGATTTTCACGTTGTCGCTGACGACATCCTCAATGGTGTGGCGTACCATATCCAGCAGTTCATCGGAGTCGCGCAGGAAGATGAATCCCCGCGAGATAATCTCCGGCTGGCCGAGTAGTTTATGGCTCTTCTTGTCGATGTTGACCGCCACCAGCAGAAAACCATCCTGCGACAGGATTTCCCGGTCGCGCATAACCACACGCCCGATATCACCCACACCACTGCCATCCACGAAGACATAACCACCCGGCACCCGCTCACCCAGTTTGGCATAGCGGCGGTCGATCTCCAATACGGTGCCATTCTCCGCAATGAACACATTCTCACGCGGGATACCGTTCTCAATCGCCAGGTCCGCGTGCAGATGCAGATGGCGTAGCTCACCATGCACCGGCATGAAATACTTGGGCCGCACCAGGTTCATCATCATACGCATCTCTTCACGCCGACCATGACCGGAGACATGTACGGCTTCCATCGGATCATAGATGACTTTGGCACCCCTTTGCAGCAGCTTGTTGATGTTGCGGCTCACCATCTCCTCGTTGCCCGGAATCGGATGGGACGAGAGAATGAACGTATCGCCTTTTTCAACATCAAGCTGCCGGTGCCGCCCCACTGACATCCGTGCCAGCACCGATGACGGTTCACCCTGCGAGCCTGTCACCATGATGACCAGCTTATGCGGCTGGATCGAACCGGCTTTGCTCAAATCAATGAACATATCCGGTGGCACATCCAGCACCCCCAGTTCGCGGGCCATCTCCACATTGCGCACCATACTGTATCCAGCGATGGCGATCTTGCGATTGCAGCGCCGGGCCGCATTAGCGACCTGCTGCACCCGCGAGATCAGCGACGCAAATGTCGCTACCAGAATGCGGCCTTTAGCGTTGGCGAAAATCCGGTCAAACGCGCTGTCAATCACGGTTTCTGATGGCGTCCAGCCCAGTTTGTCCGCGTTGGTGCTGTCGGCCAGCAGCAGCAGCACACCCTTCTCAGCGAAGCGGGCCAGTTTGGCGTAATCCGGCTTGATGCCTTCCGTCGGTGTGTTATCAAACTTGTAGTCGCCCGTATGGACGATTACACCCAGCGGCGTGTGAATACCAAAGCCGCTGCAATGTGGGATGCTGTGGGTGACGTGGAACGACTCGAATCCGAACGGACCGACCTTGAACAAGTCGCCGGCATCGAAGACGTTAAGCACCGTCTCCTTCATCAGTTGTGCATCACGCAGTTTGATTTCGATCAACCCCGCCGTCAGCGGAGTCGCAAACAGCGGCACATTGGGGAAGGCCTCAACTACGTGCGCCACTGCCCCGATATGATCTTCGTGGCCGTGTGTGAACACAATCCCGTGTATCGTCAGATCGTCACGATCCACGAGGTATCGAAAGTCCGGGATGATGTAATCCACCCCATGCATGTCGTTGGCCGGAAACATAATCCCGGTGTCGATTATAACGGCATCGTTTCCCAATTCGATCACGGTCATGTTCTTACCGATTTCACCGCAACCGCCCAGGGGTATAATGCGCAGTTTTGCTCTTGCCATAACAAACTCACCTGCCGCATCACAATTGCGCCAGGCTCAAATCCTTTCACTCAATTGTCACAGTTTCGATTGCAAATAGTCTATTTCGATGAATTGCCTCGCAATGTATTCTGTCCGAACAAGATTAAACGCTCCTTGCCTTGAGCGTGAATAGCCTCTGCTTACAAATTACATTATATAACGCAAACAGCCAGTTGATAAGGGGCTAATTCTGTACATAGCGGGCATGGATCGCGTCATGTACACGGTTGACCACCCGCAGCACCGCCTCCGGATTGTAATCACCCGGCGTGCCGCCTTCTTCGACGAAAGCGTCGCGCAATATTTGCCCCCAGTTGCCGGTACTGCGCAGTTTGTAATCGTAGACATACTGCTCGATGGTCTGCGCCCGTGTACCGCTGGGTGGGTCGAGCATCCGCTGCAAGCTGGTGTACACATCGTCAATATCACGCGGCGAGATGCGGGCGTTGTCCGTCAGGTGCTGGTGCATATACAGCCGTTTCTTCTCGTAGAAATCAGCCAGTGTCAGTTCATCCCCAATCGCCGTTTTGAGAACCAGATCAGACCCCTCGCGGTCAGACCGGTGGTGCATCTCATCAAAAACATCATGTGACAGCGGTCCAATGAGCGACCACAATATACGGTCATTATACATCGGTTCCAGGTCCACCCCATACTTGCGATAATAATCCTCGATCAGCGCGTGGGTGAACTCGAAATCAGCCAGAATCGCCGCCTGACGTGATGCGCTGACGTTGACTGGCATCCCCGTGCTTTCTATAGTACAGATTCGCTTCAGGCTGCGCAAATCCGGGCGTAAACGGCCCAACAAACTGTGCATGGCCGAGATTGGCGTCCCCAGGCTGTCATCGTAAAGCAAAGCGCGGGCCACCGCGTTCGCCCGTTCAATCTTGAGTAAATCGGCATATCGGTCCAGATCACCTGTAATCAGGTGCGGACTCAACGGGATGTCAATATTGCGCCCGGTCACGGTCACACCGCGCAGATATTCGCGGGTACACACCAGTTCGGCATCGCAGGTCCCGTTCACAAAGGGACCGCCCTTCAAGACCGCCGCGTTGGCAACGGCGGACGCGCTGCGCAGCATCGTGTAGAAAGCCAGCAAGCCCAGCCCCTCCGAGCGCCCCGCCAGGTCCATGTGAATGTGACATCCCTGGAGCCGGAAGGTCTCGACACAGTTGGCTGCCGGGTCCATATGATAGCGCTGCTTGATCTGCGTCAGGTTCTCACCATACTGGGGAAACTCAGCGTTGACTTCGACCATCAGATCCACCGCTGTACGTACTTTGGGGTTTTCCGTCAGGCGAAAATCGCTCTCGGTCGGATAAGCTGAGAATATGGCCGTAATCAGGCCGGTGGACTGGCTGGTGGCGGCCAGCGCCGCCATGATGCCATCCAGCGCCGCCCGCGTCCGGTGATAGCCGACACCGGGGGCCACATGTGCTTCAATCTGGTACTGGCAAGCCTCCCGGTCCACTTCCGGCGTGATCCCCAGGCGTTGGGCATGGGCTTCATAGGTCTGGATATACGCCTGCATTTCGTCTTCTTTGGGCGGCGAACCATCACGGTGCAGCAACCCCAATTCCAGTTCCGCACCCAGGGCGCGTATGCGGGTATCTGAGTCATCGGTCTCATGAAAATTGGTGTGGTTCACCGAGGGATTCAAATTATAGGGGACAATACTCTGCGCCAGCGTCTTACCGCTGCGATAGCGGTCGCTCACCACACTGCCGAGGACGAGTTGGCGTCCATTGGCCTCAGCGACAAAGACATTGCCACAGCCCGGATCATCTATGCCGTAATGTGCAGTCACCGGCAGGCCGACCACTTCAGATAATCGATCCAGTGGGAGCGAGTCATCGGTGGTTTCTGCGGCGATGGTCTCCAGTTCTGAGTTGAAGAGCCGCTTTTTCTCTTCGACTTCATGCCATGCAATCGCGTCGCTAAACGCCAGAAGGTCCTCGTTAGACGGTAGTGGTGTGTCCATCATGCATCCCTATCAGAAATCGCAGCGTCAAAAGATTAACATATCGCACGTCATTCTGCACAGGATTGATGTGCTATAATTCCCACGTAATGTAAACACGAACGAGGAGTCATCATGGCATACGCCAAAATTACCATACCTGAGCAGGGTCAAAAGATTACAGCAACCAACGGCCAACTAAACATACCGGATAATCCTTATATCGCGTTCATTGAGGGCGACGGTATCGGCTATGATATCATGACCGCCAGCAAGCGCATCTGGGATGCGGCGGTCGAAAAAGCCTACAACGGCAAACGTAAAATCTCCTGGATCGAGATTTACGCTGGCGAAAAGGCCGCTGGCATCTATGACGGCGACTATATGCCGGAAGAGACCTTTGACGCGCTGCGCGAGTTCCTCATCGGCATCAAGGGGCCGCTGACCACGCCTGTCGGTGGCGGCTTCCGCAGCCTCAACGTCACACTGCGTCAGGTGCTTGACCTGTATTCGTGTGTCCGTCCGGTGCGCTGGTATCGCGGCGTTCCCAGCCCGATCAAGCGTCCGCAAGATGTGGATGCGGTTATTTTCCGCGAAAACACCGAAGACACCTACGCCGGGATCGAGTTCCAGGCAGGAACACCCGAAAACGAGAAGCTGGCGAAATTCTTGCGCGAAGAACTGGACGCGACCAACTTCTTCGAGGGGGCCGGTCTCGGCATCAAACCGGTCAGTGAATTCGGCAGCAAGCGGCTGGTGCGGGCCGCCATCCAGTATGCGATTGAGCGCAAGCGCAAGAGTGTCACCCTGGTTCACAAAGGCAATATCCAGAAGTTCACCGAGGGCGCTTTCCGCAACTGGGGCTACGAAGTGGCCGCCGAGGAATTCCCCGAAGAGACCATCAGTTGGGACGAAGTCGCCGAAAAGCACAACGGCCAGGTACCGGAAGGCAAAATCCTGATGCAGGACGTGATCGCCGACATCGCCTTCCAGAAGATGCTGCTGCGCCCGACCGAACATGACGTGCTGGCGACCACCAACCTCAACGGCGACTACCTCAGCGACGCACTGGCCGCCGAAGTCGGTGGTGTGGGCATCGCCCCCGGTGCCAACATCGGCGACGAAATCGCACTGTTCGAGGCCACACATGGTACCGCCCCCAAATACACCAACCTGGACCGCGTGAATCCCGGTTCGCTGCTTTTCAGCGGCGTGATGATGCTGGAACACATGGGCTGGTTCGAGGCCGCCGAACTCATCACCACCGGTTACGAGAAAACACTGGACCAGAAGTACGTCACCTACGACTTCGCCCGCCAGATGGAAGGCGCAACCGAGGTCAAGACCAGCGAATTCGCCACCCGTATCATCGAGAATATGGAATAGCGACCGTGCAGGAGGGCAGCGACGCTGCCCTCCTGCCATAGACAAGCCCCGAATCAGCGGCGAAATCATTGATACGCACATCAGCTACCATGACTTTATAGTCGGCTATGACGGCATGCGCGTTGAATGGGTGGACGACACGATGATTTAGGTCGCACGGTATTTATCGCAGCCGCGTACTGCCCGGTCTAAGGGAAATTGTTCAGATGGTCGATAGGATGCTGGCATGAGCCGCTACCAACGCTTTAAATCGTGCTACGCCGGTGGTAACCCACCCTGGAATACAGGCATTGTTCCGCCCGAAGTGGTCGAATTTGCCCGGCAAAACCCGTCAGGAAGTGCCATCGACTCCGGCTGCGGTACCGGCACCAGTTCGATTTATCTGGCACAACAGGGCTGGCAGGTGACCGGCGTTGACTTCATCGAAGCTGCGGTCATGACCGCTCATCAGAACGCCCAGACCGCCGGGCTGAACACAGGGCAGGTAGCGTTCATTCAAGGAGACGTCACGGCGCAGGCATTCCTACCCGACCATGATCCGGTCACACTCTGGCTGGATATTGGCTGTTTTCATGGATTTGACGCTGAGGAACGCGCCCGCTATGCGAGTCATGTCAGCCGATTACTCACACCGAGCGGCACATTGCTGATGTATGCACACGGAAGAGTTGAGCGCGATGGTCGCCCGCACGGCATCGAGGAGCGAGACGTGCTGGCGACCTTCACCGATTTTCTACAACTTCAAGATACTGCCTGGAACACCGAGGCATCCGATACGACAATTCCGGCAGCGTGGTATACTTTCACCCGATCACTTTAGCCTCAGCGAACAACGAGGTAATCTCCTGGATCAACGTATCCAGCGCAACATCACGCGGTAGCTTGCGCCGAGCGCGATAACCATGCGGCTTTGCCGTGAGGATCAACATGCGACTGGACTTATCGAAGGAACTCAGGTTTTCATAGACCTTCTGCACCATCTGGTTACCCGGTACCATATCCAGGATAATCAGGTCGGGATTATAGGTATTTTCCATCTTGAGCGCTTCAACTGCACTACCGGGAATAAAGACTCCCCACTCAACTTGAGCTTGAAGTTCGTGGGCACGTTCAGGGTTGCCAATATAGAAAACGAGACGGTAGTCGGACATGGGTTTTACACCTGAATTTAAGTCCAACAATGTAGTTGAACTACAGCATAAACCCAAACGTGAATTTTGAGTCTTAACGAAGGCTTAACGTTCCGAAAAATACAGGTAGAACTGTTCGCCAGAGACATATGGACTCTCATAGGGGCCATCAAGTGTCCAGTAGTATTCCGCCGCTGTCACAAAATCCACCGCTTCCGGCGAGAAGAAGAACGCATAATCGCGGTCTGGATCGGCCTGCCGCGCACGGATAACGAAATCGTCGTAGCTGACCGGATAAAACTCGCGTTCAACGCCCAGGTAAGCCATAAACTCTCGTGTGAAAACAACCTGCAACCAGTCCTCGTAGCCGAAAAAGATCACCGTGTCTTCCGGTAAATCCTGCATACGGAACAGCACATCATAATCCGCCAGCAAAAACGGAATCTGCTGCTGGTAAACACGCTGGTGCGGACCGAAGTAATAGGCCACCTGGCTGACCATCACCAAGTTGACGATCACCAGCAGCCAGCGCCGCTCGCGCACCACCGCACATACACCCCAGGCCATCAGCAGCACAATTCCCGGCATGGCGACCACAAAGCGTGCCGTCCATGCACTGCTCTGGATGAGGCTGTTCCCCAGTGCCGTGAGTACAATCCACAGCAGGAGCAGCATCCCCCCACCACGAGGCCGCCACATGGCACGATACACACCCAGAAAGAACAGCGGCACCAGCCAGGGCAGCACCAGCGCCGTCTCGCCACCGTAAAAGATGCTGGCATCCGGTTTGTGGATGTAATGCAGCAGCGGCGGCATGATCTTCTGGCGGAAGAATTGCTGCAAATAGTAAAGGCCGTCCTCGCCGGTGAGGATGTCCGTCCAGTAGTCATCGTCCATCCCATGTTCGGTCAACCGCGTGAACATGGGCGCGTCCTGCCCGATGGTGACGGCATAGGTCGGCATGGCGACCAGCAGCATTACCCCCACCATCCAGGCCACACCGCGTCGATCCGGGCGCAGCGGTCCCGCCATCGTCAGCCAGACCAGCCACGCCAGCACCAGCGCCGGGTACAGCAGTTCACCGCCTTCGTAGAAATAGGCCAGCCAGCCGAGCATGGCCCCCGCCAGCACGTACCATAACCGGTCCTGCATTTTGAGCGCCCGCACCAGGAACCCCAGCGCCAACACACCGAAAAGCGGATCGGCGATGTTGTTGATGGCGATGCGGCTCATATGGATATGCGGTGGGAAAGTCGCCAGGAAAGCCGCCGCCACCCAGGCAGTCGGACGGTCGAACAACTCACGCGCCAGAAAATACAGCGCCGGGACGGTCAATGCGCCGAAGATAGCACTCGTCAAACGCAGCACCGCCCATGATGAGCCGAGCAAATCGGATAGCACCATCTGGATATAGGGAAACACCCGCGTGAACGAGGGGATGATGTGGACCGGCATCAGCAGTGGGCTGAACGGGTCCGCCCGCATTTCGACAATTGCCATCACGAACGGCCCTTCATCCATCGACGCTCGCAGCGTGTCGCGCACATCCCAGGTCCGCACCAGCAGCGCCAGCAACGTCAAAGCGACCAGCGGCCACGCCACTGGCGGCAAACTCACCCGCCGGACTCCGCCTGTTCCGGCGACGATCAGCGCCGTCCCTACCACCAACAGACCAAACTGCACATGCAGGCTGAGGAAATCCAGATCGACGCCGATCACGCCACCGTTGCGCTCCGCCACCAGCAGCAGCGCCAACACACCGAATGCCAGCAATGGATAGCGGACGTATACGGCGCGGGTAACTTCGGCAAGCTGGTGGCTGCTACCGCTAAACGGATGAACCAACCCGAAAGCGATCCCGGCCAGGATCACCAGCAAATCGGCCAGCAGCAGGCTATCACTGCTTGGACGATACAGGTGGGTTGCGCCAATAAGCGGCAGGAGCCAGATAAAGTGCATAGGTATACCGCTCCGGAATACCCTGCCGGTCGCTGAGATACGGTCCATCGATTTCCCCGTGATAGCTCAACCACTCGATATACGCCAGATGGCGCGGCGTGACGAAAAACGCATAACTGTGACGCGGCGGCAGTTGGTCCAGCAGCGGTAGATGGTCTTCGTCAAACGTGCGCACCTCATGCGCTATGCCCAGGTAATCCATAAAGTGCTGGCTCATCTCCGCCTGAAGGAAGTCCACCGGGTTGTAAAACACCACCGTCTCGGCGGGCAGTTCGCGCAGTCGATAAACCACATCGTAATGGCCGATCAAGTAGCCGTTGCGCTCGATGTAATCGTCCAGGTGCGGGCCAAAATAGTAACGAACCTGCACGATCCCCAGCACCACCAGCACCGCCACCGTCCATCGCAGCGATTCACGCCGGAAACGGTCAGCCAGCCATACCACACCGGCAGCCAGCGTCAGCGCCAATGCCGGAAACGCCACCACAAATCGCGCTGACCAGTTGTTGTTGACCAGCAGGCTGTTACCCAACGCTGTCAGCACAAGCCACAGGATCACCAACCAGCCCGACCGCCATCGCAGCACCGCATACCCGCCGAGTAGCAGCAGCGGTACCAGAACGGGCAGCACCAGCGCCTCCGGTCCAGCGTAAAACAGGCTGGCGTCGGGGTCGCGGACGACGTGCATCAGCGCCGGTTCCAGATGTTCCGGCCAGTAGTCGGTGAACAGCCAGTCCAGGCTGAATTGCTGCCAGAAGGAATCCAGCAGATTCGCCTCACGGATGCGCGGCAGCAGATTATCGCTCGCCGGTGCCAGGAAAACCGGCAGCGCAACCGCAAAACCGAGAAAGAACCCCAGAATCGATCTGGCTGTGTCAGCCCCGGACGGCGAATGATCGTAGGGACGCGCAAAAGCGCGTCCGAGGCAAATCACCAGCAGCGGCAAAAACAGCAGTTGCCCACCCTCATACACGTAGAACAGCATACCAGCCATCACACCGGCGGCTACCGAATAGCCGCGCACCAGGAACGCCAGCGCCAGTACCCCAAAGAGCGGGTCGGCGATGTTGTTGATCCCGATGCGGCTAAAGTGGATATGTGGCGGAAAGGTCGCCAGCAGCACGGCAGCGATCACAGCGATACGGCGGTCAAACAACCAGCGCCCCAACAGATACAGCGCCGGAACGGTCAATGTGCCGAACAGCACACTCACCCAGCGGAGCGCCGCCAGCGACGGCGGCAGCAAACTCTGCAAATACGGATACAAACGGGTGAAAAACCCTTCGGCATAGAACGTCCCGGCTAGTGCCTGCCGGGGATCATCGTGAATCTGGTTGATGCCAATGACAAATGGCCCTTCGTCCAGCAGCGCCCGCGCCGCCAGCAAATCCCAGGCACGAATCACCAGCGCCAGCAGTGTCACCCCGCCGACCAGCCACAATTCCCGCCGGTTCATGTGCAGCGGCCAGGGCAGCGACGACGCCACCAGACAACCCGCTCCTGCCAGCAGCAGCAAGAACTGCACATGGATGTTGGTCCCGGCGGACAACACCAGCAGCAGCACCAGTGCCGCCAATCCGGCAGCGGCCAGCGGTCGATCAGTCGAAGACATACGCGATCTCGAACAGCTTGCGGTCAGCGTCGTAGAAGTAATCGTGGCGGCTGTGTCCGGGATAGCAGCGATCCAGCCAGTCATGGACCGTTTCACCGAAAGCCGGGTCACGGTAATCCAGTACGAAAAAGTATGGCTTCTGCGCTGCCAGCGGTGGGCAGCGTTCCGTCTCAATGCCGTTGAGATAATTGCGCCATGTCCAGGGATGGCCCAGTTCACCGGCAATGGCGGTGACGTAGATATGCATGAACGGGTCATCGGTCACAACAAAAGCGCTCCACCGGCTGCCACCCAGATGCTCAAACTGCTCGATCTGCTGCGCTGCATGCAGTTCACGGGCCGTGCGCCAGTTGTAATTGGGGATATATTCGCTGTGATAGATGTTCCAGTTGATCGCACCATTGACCAGCAAGACCGCACCACCAACCAGTACGATAACGGCATGTGATTTCGACAACCGGCGCAGCGCAAATGCCAGCGCCGAAGCCGCCACCAGCAGCGCCACCGGCAGCGCCGTCACTGAACGCAATGCGTTGGGCAGTTCCACCGGCGCACCTACCGCCAGTGCCGACGGCAGAATAGTGATTACGACGGCCAGCGGCAGCAATAGCGCCATCCGGTTGACCCATCCCCGGCGCAGCCACAATGCCACACCGAGCAGCAGCAGCGCCCCCACCACCGGTCCCAGTGCTGGATGTCCCGGCGTCACATTGAACCACACAACATCGTTATTGAAGTTAAACATACCTAGCGACCGGTGCAGGCCGAACCAGATGCGCTCAACCGATGCATCTTTGAAGAGATGATCGGCGCGATTCCAGTAACCTTCCGGATCAAATGCCCAGTAACCCAGCAGCGGCATATAGACCACTGCTGCCATCACGCCCAGTGCCAGCATGTTACCGGCCAGTCGCAGCCGCCCACCACCGGCGATAAACCGCAGGCCAAATCCGACCACCACCAGCAGCGGAACAAGCCGGAAAGCCATGTAAGTATACATCCCGGCTCCCAGAATGAGACCGGCCAGCAGAAAATCGGTCCGGCGACCGGCGTGCAGCGCTCGCCACAACAGGCCCAGCAGCAGCGCGGTCATCAGGGCGGCTTCCCCGGCGCGGAAGCCGTTACGTCCCAGAATCATCAACCACAGGCTGCCCGCACCCAACCCCATCGCCAGGATTCCAGTCAGGCGTCCGTCGACTTGCGTGCCAGCCCAGTAGAGTGCCACCAGAGTCAACATAGCAATTGCCGCACTCACAATCTTGAGGTTCAGGAATGTCAGGTCAAATAGCGGAGAATTGAGATAAGCGAGGTAAAAGTGCAGCGGTTCACGTCCAAAATTGCCATTGAAGTAGATAGGAAGCTGACCGTTGACCATATTTTCGATGTCCATCAACTTCGCACCATGATCGCCCAGCATTCCGGCAGGCGCGGAGTCCAGCCGGTAAAAGAATGAAAACGCACCCACCGCCAGCAGCACAACCACAATCGCCAGACGATCTGCCGCAATAGTCGAGACTGCTGGCAATGTGAACTTCACCTGCTCTTGCAATGCAATCCACCAGACCGCCACACTCGCCAACCAGCAGATCAGCAGCAGCCAGGTAAACATGCCGCTGGACGCCGCCAGGAAGAATGTTCCCAGGCTGAACAATCCACCCGCACCCGCCAGGGACACCCGTTGGCGCGTCCAGCCGAATCGCGCCGGGGATGCCAGCAAAACATGGTCCGTCCCCGGCTTCACAATAACGTTCAGCCACAAGCCGGCAGCAACTGCACCCAGTATCGCACTGCCTGGTTGCGCTGCTGTAAACCGGTACTGCGCCAGTACAGCCAGCAGCAGCGGCAGAACCAGCCACAACCAGCGGCGAATGTTGGCCTCACGAAGAAGTAAGCCCCCTTGAAAGGCTGCGATGGCAACCATGAACAGACTTTCATGGTGGTAGGCCAGCACCCCAAAGATACACGCACTCACCGCCAGCGCCAGGTTAATCAGCATAATGCCCCTGCATATCTCGTCTCTACCAATTATAGAGAGATCGTGGCTTATCTGTCCGTTAAGTCTGAAGAATTTCGGAAAAATCCCCACCCTTAAGGATGGATTGTACTACAATAAAGGCATGCAACAGGAGAAGATATGTCAGCATTGATACTGGTTGTTGATGACGAATGGCTGAACCGCGAACTCATGGAAGGTATTCTGACAATCTATGGTTATCGAGTCACGCTTGCCAGCAACGGCAAAGCCGCCCTGAAGGCTGCCGTTGAAAAGCATCCGGACCTGATTCTGGCCGATGTTCGCATGCCCGATATGGATGGAATTGAACTGTGCAGCAATCTGAACGGCCAGGACACTACCCATACCATTCCGATCATTCTCCTGACCGCCCTCGACATTGCCCATGAAGAAGAAAAGATGGCGCTGGACTGCGGCGCAGCGGCCATTCTATCGCGTTCAACCGCCCCGGACACGCTGATTCAACGGATCAAGGCACTGCTTTAGCGACGATTGATC
>CAYQJO010000055.1:0-20601 GCA_964417785.1 uncultured Anaerolineaceae bacterium
TCAGACTTTACATACCTTGCAGCCTGTTCGCTTGGCTGCGTAACGTCAGTTACTACTTTACTGATCCAATAGAACGGAGCCGTTAGTTCGTGCGTGCAGCTTTTTGATAGTTTTTTTCTGGATAGGCCAGAGGGCGCAGAGCAAAGGCTCCGCGCCTTTTTGTTTGCATAGGAGGAGTACATGATGATACGTGGGGTCAGGGGTGCGACGACGGTAGACGCGGATGAGCCGGAGGCTGTCGGTGAAGCCACCCGGCAGCTTCTGCGGGCGATGGTAGGCGCGAATGGCATTGAAGAATTTGATGTTGCCAGTATTTTGTTTTCGACAACGCCTGATCTCGTATCGGCCTATCCCGCCTCTGCTGTGCGCCAGATTGGCTGGCAGCATACCGCTCTGATGGGCTGTGTCGAAATGGATAAACCGGGCGGATTGTGCCGGTGCATCCGCATTTTGCTGCACTGGAACACAGACCGGCGACCGGAGGAGATTCACCATATCTATCTGAACGGTGCCATACAACTTCGACCTGATCTTTCGCAAAATAGTTCACAGGGATAAAGCATGTTAGTGATGATGCAGGGCGGCGCGTCAGCGCGGCATGTGGCGGAGGTGATTGCAGCCATCGAAGCCGATGGATACAAGGTTCATCTGGCCGATGGCGACGATTGTACGCTTATTGGTGTTGTGGGTGAGAGCGCGACACCGCTGGACCCGGATCGGTATGCGGCGATGGAGGGTGTGCAGGCGGTGCGTCGTGTGACGGTCCCGTATAAGCTCGCCAGCCGTGATTTTCATCCATATGACACCCACATCCCGATCAACGGCGGTCAGATGGGTGGTAAACGGGTGCTGGTCATCGCCGGCCCCTGTTCAGTGGAAAGTCGCGATCAGATTGTTGAGACGGCCTGCGCCGTCAAGGAGGCCGGGGCGACGGCGCTGCGTGGGGGAGCCTATAAGCCGCGCACATCGCCTTATAGCTTCCAGGGTCATGGCGAACAGGGATTGAAATGGCTGGCGGAGGCGCGAGAGATCACCGGTTTGCCGGTTGTCACCGAAGTTATGGACCCCAATCTGGTGCCGATGGTGTGCGACTATGCTGATGTGCTGCAAATTGGTGCGCGGAGCATGCAGAACTTTGCCCTGCTGCACGCGGTCGGGGCCAGCCAGCATCCGGTTCTGCTCAAGCGCGGGATGAGCAGCACCATCGAAGACCTTTTGATGGCGGCGGAGTATGTCCTCTCCCACGATAACAGCCGGGTGATGGTGTGCGAGCGCGGCATCCGTACCTTTGAGAAATATACCCGCAATACCTTCGACATCAATGCAGTACCGGTCCTCAAGCATTTGACGCATTTACCGGTCGTGGGTGATCCGAGTCATGGGGTTGGCCTGCGTGAGCATGTCATCCCGGTGGCGCTGGCGGCGGTTGCTGCCGGTGCCGATGCGCTGATTGTGGAAGTGCATGCGAACCCCGCGGAAGCGCTGTCCGATGGTCGTCAGAGCCTCACATTTGAGCAGTTTCACGGTATGATGGACCAGGTGCGTGCGGTTGCCGCCGCCATCGGTCGAGAATAGGAGATTGGCGTTTGATCGAGCGATGGGAAACGGTCTTTGACTCAGCGATAGAAGGGTGAACGATGGCGGGCAGTTTTAGCAGCAAATCCCTCACAGTGGTGGGATTGGGCTTGATGGGTGGGTCGCTGGCGATGGCGCTGCGACCCCATGCAGAGACGATCATCGGCGTGGATAACAATCCGGAGAGCCGAGCATATGCGCTGGATCGGGGAATTGTTGATGTGGCAACAGATGATCTTCGGGAAGGTGTCGCCGAGTCGGATACGGTGATCCTGGCGACACCGGTACGCATCGTGATCGAGATTGTGCGCCAGCGAATCGGCGCATATTTGCGTTCCAACACCCTTTTGATCGATATTGGCAGCACCAAAGCCGATATTTGTGAGGCAATGGGGCATTTACCCATCGGTATTCACGCCATCGGCGGCCATCCTATGACGGGGAAAGAGTACAGCGGTGTACAAAATGGCGATCCCTACCTGTATAAAGACGCGCCCTTTGTGCTGTGCAGCACTCGCCGGACCACACCGGCTACCCGCCTGCGTGCGCTGTCGTTCGTGGAGACATTAGGGGCCAACCCTATTGAGATGGACGCTCAGCGGCATGACCGGGTGGTGGCGACCATCAGCCATGTACCGTATTTGCTCAGTGTGGCCTTGATGGCGACGGCGGCGCGTGAAGCTGATGCCGACGAAGCCGTGTGGGCGCTGGCCGCTGGCGGATTCCGAGATATGTCGCGGCTTTCAGGGAGCGATGTGAGCATGATGAGCGACATCACCAGCACCAACACTCAGGCTATAGCCGTGCTGCTGGCGCAGTTCCGGGTACAGCTTGCCCTGCTGGAAACACAGCTTATTGCCCGTGACCAGGATAAACTGGCCGAAATGTTTAAACCGATGCGCGAGGCCCGCCAGAACTGGTCGAAATTCTATGAGAGGAAGCCATGACGATACATTGGACCATCACGCCCGGTATTCCGCTGGTGGGTCGTGTGCGCGTACCCGGGGACAAATCGCTGTCCCACCGGGCTGTGCTGTTGGGCGCACTGGCACAGGGTACGAGTCAGGTCCGTGATTGGCTGGCGGCTGGCGACACAGAAGCGTCGTTGGCGGCAGTACGCGACCTGGGGATCGAAGTTGAGCGCCACGACACCCACACCCTGACCGTATATGGCGGTTTGATGCAAACGCCAATGGATGCGCTGAATCTGGTCAACGCCGGGACGGGGATTCGTCTGCTGGCGGGAATTGTAGCCGGGCAGCCCTTCACCACGACTCTCGACGGCAGTGAACAGCTTCGCCGCCGTCCCATGAAGCGCATTATCGACCCACTGGCGCAGATGGGGGCCAGGATCGACTCCACCGACGGTCGCGCCCCGATGACCTTCTACCCGGCGGCACTGCACGGAGTTGAATACACCCTGCCGGTTGCCAGCGCCCAGGTCAAGAGTGCGATCTTGCTGGCCGGATTGTTTGCTGAGGGACCGACCACCGTGATCCAGCCGGGACCGGCCCGCGACCACACGGAGCGGATGCTCCAGGCAATGGGGGCGCAGATCGAGACCGAGGGCAATCGGGTCACACTGACACCGGGTGCTTCACTGCGTCCCTTCGATATGGCAGTCCCCGGCGACGCTTCTTCGGCGGCGTTTCTGATGGTTGCGGCCTGTATTACCCCCGCCAGCGATGTTGTGATCGAGCATGTGAATCTGAATCCGACGCGCACCGGCCTGATCGAGGTGCTGCGCGAGATGGGTGCGGACCTGACGGTTACGATCACAGGCGAGGAAGCCGGGGAACCGGTCGGCAGTGTGCAGGTCCGGCACAGCGCACTACGGGGTATCGAGATCGGCGGTGAGATGGTTGTCCGCATGATTGACGAGTTCCCGGTGTTGATGGTGGCGGCACTGGCGGCGGAAGGCCGGACGGTGGTCCGCGATGCCCACGAACTGCGTGTCAAAGAGACCGACCGTATCGCCGTGATGAGCGCTGAATTGGACAAACTGGGTGCGGTCATCCAGGAGACGGACGACGGTTTTGTGATTGTGGGGCCGCAGAAGCTCACGGCCAACACTGTGGACGGCCACGACGATCACCGGGTGGCGATGAGCATGGCGGTGGCTGGTCAATTGGCGCTGAGCAAGTCCATTGTGAATGGTGCTGAGTGCGCGGCGGATTCGTTCCCAGGGTTCGCCGATGTTTTGTCGCAGTTGGGGGAAGGTGTGATTGTATGACCGAGAGAGTGGGGTTGATCGGCTGGCCGGTTGAACACAGCATCAGCCCGGAAATCCACAATGCGGCCTTCCAGGCGCTCGGTCTGGACTGGCACTACGATGTAATGGCGATCCCGCCTGACATCCTGCGCCAGGGTATCCGCGAACCGATGCAGCACGGCTATATCGGCCTCAATGTCACCATCCCGCATAAGCAAGATGTGATGAAACTGGTCAAACCGGATGAGGTCGCACGCGCTGTCGGCGCGGTGAACACCGTCGATTTCCGCGATAACACCGGCACGAACACCGATGTCGCCGGCCTGCTGGATGATCTGACTGCCAACGGTATGACCGTCAACGGAGCCAATACGATTGTTCTGGGTGCCGGCGGTGCGGCCCGTTCGGCAGTCTACGGTCTTCACAGCGCCGGGGCCAAAGTGACGGTGGTTAACCGGACCTTTGAACGGGCGCAGCGGATGCTCGGTGATCTGATGATCTCTGCTGGCGTTACCGGTGTTGAGGTCAAAACGCTGGATGAGGCAGCCGAAGACTCAGTCGATCTGATCGTCAATGCCACACCGGTCGGCATGTGGCCGCACGCGGATGCATCGCCCTGGATCACCGGTGTGCCGTTCCCCAAAGAGGCGACCGTCTACGACATGATCTACCGGCCTCAACGTACCCGGTTGATGGATCAGGCGGAGGCCGCTGGTGGTCGGGCGGTGGGTGGCCTGGGGATGCTGGTGCGGCAGGGTGCGGCGTCCTTTAAAGTGTGGACCGGGCAGGACGCGCCGGTCGAGGTCATGTTCGCAGCCGCTATCGTGGCACTGGCGGCCAAATGATGCATATTCGGCGGGCGACAGTAGCGGATGCGTCTACCCTGTCACGTCTGACAGGTCCGGTGCAGACGCTGCACGCACATGCCTATCCGCAGATTTTCAAACAGCCATTCGACGATGATGCGATGACCCATCATTACGAGCAAGTTCTGACGTCAGCATCGAATTATGTTTTCATCGGTGAAGTCGATGGCGAGGCAGTCGGTTATGTACAGGCGCTGATTGTTGTGCGCCCGGAAAATGTGTTCACCTTTGCATTGGAATACATCAATATTGACCAGATTTCGGTCAATCCAGAACACCAGGGTAAAGGTTATGGTACGCAGTTGACCGGGTACGTATTTGAATTGGCGCGAGCCAAAGGTATATCACGAGTTACCCTGACCGTGTGGATGTTCAATACGCAAGCAATCCGGTTTTATGAGAAGCTTGGTTTTTCGAGGGTTTTGGGACGGATGGAGATCAACCTGGTATGATGCGATTTTTGACAGCGGGTGAGAGTCATGGACCGATGCTGACGGCGATTCTGGAGGGTATGCCCGCCGGACTGCCGCTCAGCGTTGAGGACATCAACGCGCAGCTTCGCCGCCGCCAGCACGGGTATGGCTCCGGGGGGCGGATGCAGATCGAAAAAGACGGTGTGCGGATTAGCAGTGGTGTGATGAACGGCCAGACGACCGGCGGGCCGATTGCGCTAATGGTGGAAAACCGCGACTTCAAGAACTGGCAGGAGCGCGACATCGAACCGATGACGACACCCCGACCGGGTCACGCGGACCTGACCGGCGCGGTCAAATACGGCTACCGCGAACTGCGTCTGGGGCTGGAACGGGCCAGCGCCCGTGAGACAACCATGCGCGTCGCCGCTGGGGCCATTTGCCGCACGTTTCTGGCACACTTTGGCATTGAGATCGGCGGTTATGTGGTGCAAATCGGTCCGGTGAAGGCCGACCTGGGCGACAAACCGGATCATCGCATCCTGTTCGAGGTGGCCGAAGGCAATGATGTGCGCTGCCCGATCCCGGCTCTGACCGAGGAGATGCACGAAGCGATCCGGCAGGTTAAAATCGACAAGGATACACTCGGCGGTGTTTTCGAGATTTACGCGCTGAATGTACCACCGGGATTGGGGTCGCACGTTCACTGGGACCGCAAGCTGGATGGCCGTCTGGTAGGGGCTATGACCAGCATCCAGGCGATGAAAGGGGCCGAGATCGGCGCGGCTTTTGAGAATGCCGGTAAACGCGGCAGCCAGGTTCATGATATGATCGATGTAGACGGCGACGGCACGCTCCTGCGCCGGACCAACCGGGCTGGTGGTCTTGAAGGTGGGATTACGACCGGTGATCCTGTTGTGGTCCGCGTGGCGATGAAGCCGATTTCGACCATGCTGCGCGGTGCGGAGTCGGTCGATCTGGCGACCGGGCAGGCGCAGGCGACCACTTATGAGCGCAGCGATTTTTGTGCGGTGCCGCGTGCGGTGCCAGTCGGTGAGGCGATGATGGCGTTGGTGCTGGCCGATGCCCTGGCGGAGAAGCTGGGCGGCGACAGTATCGAGGAGATGGTGGCGCGTTTTGCAGCGCTGCGGCAGAATCGCGTTTCCGACCTGCCAATGGACAATGTAACGTGGCGGTTCGGGTTTGAGTAATATCGTACTGACGGGCTTCATGGGTACCGGCAAGACGACGGTGGCCCATTTGCTGGCAGACCGTATCCGCTGGCGCTTTGTCGATGCCGATGACGAGATTGTCGCCCGGTTCGCCATGACCATCCCGGAGATTTTTGCCCAACACGGCGAGGCCGGTTTCCGACGTTTCGAGCGAATCGTGTGTCAATCTCTGGCAGCCCGCGATCAACAGGTGATTGCGACCGGCGGCGGTATGCTGATCGACCCGGTGAACCGCCAGTTGATGGAGGCTTCGGGTCTGGTGGTGTGTTTGCTGGCTGAGCCAGACACCATCCGGGAGCGTCTGGCCGATAGTGAAGGTCGTCCGTTGGTCGCCAACTGGGAGACGTTATATGAACAGCGCCGGGCCGCTTATGCCGCCATGCCGTATCATGTCGATACAACGGGCCGGACGCCGGAGGAAGTAGTGGACGAGGTACTCAAGTTATGGCGGACATTATTCGCATAAATGCGCCGGATCGCAACTACCGCATCTTCATCGGAACTGGTTATGCCAATCACGATGTGCTGACGGAAGCGCTGGCACTGGGCGGTGACAGTTCGGATTTTCCCCGCGAAAGGGCCGAGCGGCCACAAAATGTGCTGGTGACAAACACCACAATTGCGCCGCTGCTGGTCACGGACGAGTTGATTGCGTCGTGGGATGCCACTCTGGTCACGATGCCCGACGGCGAGCAGTATAAGACGATGGTGACGGTCAACCAGCTATACGCTGATTTTGTCGATGCAGGTCTGGATCGGGGTGGTTCGGTGGTGGCTTTCGGCGGCGGTGTCGTCGGTGATACGGCGGGCTTTGCGGCGGCGACCTACATGCGCGGTGTACGTCTCATCCAGATACCGACCTCACTGTTAGCGATGGTCGATTCGAGTGTGGGCGGCAAAGTCGGTGTGGATTTGCCGCAGGGCAAGAATCTGGCCGGGGCGTTCAAACAGCCAGACATGGTGATTATCGACCCGGAGGTGCTGCGCACCCTGCCCGACGATGAATGGCGCTGCGGCATGGCGGAAGTCCTCAAGCATGGGCTGCTAGCTGATGAAGGTTTACTGGACCCGGCACTGCACACACGCCAGCGGGCGACGGAACTGGTGCGGCGGGCGATTCAGGTTAAAGTGGATATTGTGGAGCAAGACCCGTTCGAGAAAGGCATTCGCGCCCATTTGAACCTCGGCCACACCTTCGCCCACGCCATCGAGCAGTATACTGGCTATAGCTGGCGGCACGGTGAGGCGGTTGGTGTGGGTTTGCTGGCGGCGGCACTGTTGGCGTATCGCCTGGAAATGTGCAGTGCTGATCTGGTCAAACGGGTTGATGCGATACTGGCTGCCACCGGTCTGCCGCGCCGGACTGGTGGATTGGACCCGACGGCTGTATATGCGGCGATGGCGACCGACAAGAAATGGAAGAATGGCGTGTCGCGTTTTGTGCTGCTGTATGATATTGGCGCACCGGCCATTGTCGAGGGTGTGCCGCGAGAGACCGTGATACAAGTATTGGACCAAATCAAATGATGATTTTCATTTTTGGCACCCGACCCAAACAAGAGGTGGTCGGCAAGGGTGAGTTCTTCTGCCCACGCTGCCAGACCGAACGCCACTACGAGCGCAAAAAGATCAAGAATTACTTCTCGGTGTATTTCATCCCGGTGCTGCCCATTGGTGAGTCGGGTGAGATCATCGAATGCACGCACTGCGGTTATTCGTTTGCACCGGAGGTGCTGGAGCGCAAGCTGTCCAGGCCGATGCCGGATGTGGTGCGCTACCTGAACACGGTCAAGGCCAAGCTGGAACGCGGCTTCTCAGTGGAATACGTCATCAGCGACTTGACGGCGGAAGGACTCGACCGCGACGTGGCCGAGAACCTGATCACGATGGCGGTGGGCGAGGAGCGCAAGCACTGCCCACAGTGTGACCTGACATATACCCCCGACCTTGAGACATGTCCGGAATGTCATGTACCGCTGGAAAAGGTTCAATGAGACGACTGGTTATGGCGTTGGGGATGCTGGCCGTTGTGGTCGTGGCGGGGTTGGCTGTCGTCGCGCTCAACAACGCACCGGAGACCTCAACTGTGACGCAAACGGCCTGCATTCGGGCCGGTCAAGCCGATGATTGTGTTCGCTTTCCGGTAGTCAGCGGCGCGAATTTGCTGGATGAAGTCCTGACGCTGCCAGCGGATTTCACCGGTGATTATGTGTTTGTCACGGTGCCGTTTGATCGCGAGCAGCAGGTCGTTGCGGATACATGGCTGCCGCTGGCGCGTGAACTGGCGGACCAGTATGACGGCCTGACATTTTACAATGTGCCGGTCTTCCCTGATCTGGCGGCCCCGGTGCGGCTGTTTGCGCGGACCGGCCTGCGGGCGGTGATCGGCGATGAAGCCTTGCAGGCGGCCACCATCACTGTTTTTCTGGAAAATCGCGACGATTTCCTGACGGCGATGGATGTGCCGGATGTCGAGCGAATCCAGGTGTTTCTGCTGGATGGCGACGGCGAAGTGTACTGGCGCGGTGTCGGCACATTTGATGACACACAGGCCAATGAAGTCAGAGCGCGGTTGGAGGCGCTGGTGAGTTAGCCATGTCCAGGAAAATACTGCTCCTGCACGGACCCAATCTGAACTTGCTTGGTACACGGGAACCGGATGTTTACGGCGATATGACGCTGGAACGCATCAATGATTACGCCGTCGCCCATGTGAGACCGCATCGTGTCGAACTGCGCACCGGCCAGTCCAACCACGAGGGCGAACTGCTAGATTACCTGCATATTGCACGCAATTGGGCCGACGGTGTGGTGTTCAATCCCGGTGCCTATACCCACACGTCTGTCGCGCTGCGCGATGCCATCAGCGCGGTCAGTGTGCCGGTGGTGGAGGTGCATATGTCAAACATTCACGCCCGTGAGGAATTTCGCCACCGGTCACTCCTGGCACCGGTTTGCGTCGGTCAGATCAGTGGCTTTGGCTGGCGCAGCTACCTGCTCGGCCTGGATGCCTTGATGGCACACCTGGGGGTGATCGAATTTCCGCGTTCGTAGGTCTTCACCAATGGAATACTCACAGTTATTGGCTATCTCCTCCCTGTCAGTGCGTTCTCACCTGCCGCTATACTGAGCCGGTGATGACTACCAGTGCAGGTGAGAAATATGACTGATGTTCTGGACGCCGTTGAGGCCCAACAGGTTCGTTTTATTGATCTATGGTTTATCGATATTCTGGGCGTTATCAAAAGTGTGACGCTGCCGGTTGACCATCTGGAACGGGCGATGAAACACGGGGTGCCGTTCGATGGGTCCTCGATGGAAGGCTCGGCCCGAGTCGCCGAAAGCGATAAATTGCTGTTCCCCGATCCCAATACATTTACCGTACTGCCCTGGCACCCGACGGAAGAGCGCACCGCCCGCATGATCTGTACCGTGCATACTGCCAACGGCGATCCCTTCATTGGTGATCCGCGAAATGCCCTGGTGCGGGTGTTGGACGAAGCCCGTGAGATGGGGTTTGTCTTCAAGACCGGTATGGAGTTGGAGTTCTTTCTCTTTGTCCAGGATGAAAACGGTCGCGCACGGCCCGACATACCTTATGACGAAGCCAGCTACTTCGACATGACAACCGACCGGGCGCAGGCTCTCCGCCGCCGGATGATGACGACCTTGCAGGCGATGGGTATCGGCGTGCTTTCGACGCACTCGGAGATTGGACACGGCCAGCACGAGATCGACCTGGATTACTCCGATGCGCTGACCTCTGCTGACCAGATATTGACGGCACGGGTCGCGCTCAAAACAGTGGCGCAGCGTGACGGGGTTCACTGTACGTTTATGCCACGTCCGTGCGCCGATATGCCGGGATCGGGCATGCACACCCACCAGAGCTTGCATGATCCAGAGACCGACGCCAATCTGTTTGATGACCCGGAGAACACCTACGGACTATCGGAGGTTGCCCGTTATTTCCTGGCCGGCCAGTTGGCACATGCCCGTGCCATGTTGGCGATCCTGGCACCGCTGGTGAACAGCTATAAGCGCCTGGGGACCAGCTTTGAGGCTCCGATCAATGTCAGTTGGGCGCACGTCAACCGGGCCGCCTTGATCCGGGTTCCGGGCGGTACTGATCATCATACCCGGTTGGAACTGCGCTGTCCTGATCCGGCCAGCAACCCCTATCTGGCGGCAGCCGTCATGCTCAAGGCCGGTCTGGATGGGATAAGGAATCGCATGCCGTTGCCCGAACCGTTGGAGGAGACTCTGTTGATGCAGCAGCACAGCCGTCTGCGTCAGGTTGAGGTGCTGCCGTATTCGCTGGGCGAGGCACTGACCGTTCTCGATCACGACGATGTGATGCTGGAAGCACTGGGGCAGTATATCAGTGAGCGCTACATCCAGGCGAAGCGGGCGGAGTTCGAATCCTATAATCGTTATGTAACCAGGTGGGAACTTGACCATTACCTCGCCCGATACTAAGACCCTGCAACGATGGGGCAAAAACCTGCTGCAACTGCTGCTGCTGCTGGCGATCTTCTGGTTCGTCAGCCAGAGTTTAACCGAGCAGTTTCGCCAGATCGAAGAAGAACCGCTGGATGTCGATGGGGTGCTGCTGGTGCTGGCAATGGTTGGGATGGTCGCTGGTTATGGAGTGGTGCCATATGGCTCGTGGGTGGCGCTGAACAACCTGGGCCATCGCTATCCCCGTGCGCAGATTTACCGTATTTACTACCTGTCCAATATCGCCAAATATCTACCCGGCAGCATATGGGGCCAGATTGGGCGGGCTTATCTTTACCAGCAGGCAGGCATTCCAGCGCTGACGGGTGTGGTTGCCGTAGCCTGGGAGATGATCCTGATGTTATCGGCGGGGGGACTGTGTGCGCTGCTGTCGCTGCGACTGGTCCGTGAGTATATCCCCGATATTGTGATCGCAGCGGCACTGGTGCTGGCGTTTTTGCTCCTGCTGCTCTTCCTGTTGTTGTTCCGACTGCCAACACTGCGGCAGGCGGTGTCGCGTTTGCCGCTGCCGCGCCGCTTGCGCGATTTGATGACCAACGACGGCCTGTGGCTGACACTGCCGCAGGCGATTCGCATTGGCGGAATCTATATGATAGCGTGGCTCACCATCGGGCTTTCGCTCAATCTGCTGGTGGCGGCTTTCGCGGATTTTGACCCGGCCTGGATACCGGAACTGATCGGTCTGTATATGCTGGGGTGGTGGTTTGGTTACGTGGTCTTTTTCGCGCCCGGCGGGATCGGTGTTCGTGATGGGATTCTGATTCTTGGGCTTGCCGTCATCCTCAATGATCCCTTACCGGCGGTGATCGCTGTCGTCGCTCGCATTATCTGGATCGTGACCGAGGTGTTCTGGGCGGTGTTGTTCGGTGCTATGGTGCGTACACGTAGGCAAAGTCAACCCCGTTGATCCGTGCGGTATACGCCGGTTCGACCGCTGCCAGCGTGTCGATCAACGGCTGGTTGAATCCACGCTGCAACTGGTTGATGTAGAAGACAATGTAATCGACATCCGGGTCCTCATCCAGCGGTGTGACGTTGCTGCACGGCAGGTAAATATCGACCAATTCGTGATACGCCGACATAATATTCGCGGCGCAAACATCATCACTGGTGGTTTTGATGTAATCGACGGCCTGATCCAGTCCCTCGCCCCAACCGACAAGCAAGGTACGTTCCGCGGTTGCTGCGCCGCCCAGCAGTGGATTGTAATAGGCAATCTCGTAGGGATAGCTGATCCAGGCGTTGACGACCATCACCAGAGTTGCCATACTCCACATGGCTCTGCTGGGAATGTGCAGCCGGTCAACGATCCAGAGCAGCCCGACAGCGGCGAAGACATAAAGCACCGGAAAAACCGGCAGCATATAGCGGTCCAACTGCTTGCGCTGTAAGGTCATGATTGCCAGGAAGAGTACCGCGTAAAGAAACAAGCTGAACAGCAGGTGGTTTTGCTGGCGATACAACCGCAGGGCAAAAGGTGCAGCCACAAGACCGACCATCACCCAGGGGGTGACGCGCAGCGCGAGCGCCAGCAGATAATAAATCGGTCCCGGTTGAATGGTGGGTTCGCCCAGGAAGAAGTTAAGGTGGCCCTCGAAGGCAACTTCCACGCCCAGCGTGAGGCGGTCAATCACACGGTCGAAGTGCGCCCATGTCGCCGGGTACAGCGCAAACCAGACGATCACGGCGATCAGGCCCCAGGCGATGAAGGGCGTTGCCATGCGTGGTAGCTGCGTCGCTCGGAAGAATTTCCAGTTCGCCACCAGCACAGTGACACCGAGCAGACCGACCACCGAGAGCGCGGTGAACTTGGTCAGCGTTGCGATGCCACCGAGAGCGGCAGAAGCCGCCAGCCAGCGCCAGCGTACCGACCAGTTTGGATTGTAGCGTCCGCTGTCGTGTTTGAACGCGATCAACCCGGTGAGGAATGACAGGAACATGGTGGTTGTGGTCAGGCCGTCCACATGCAAGATACGGCTGTGGGCGATGATGTAGGGATCGGTCGCCCAGAGCAGGGCTGCCAGCAGCGCCGGTCGAGGGCCAAACAGATGCCGGAGCAAGAACCAGCCGGCGAGGACTCCCAGTGCGTTCACCACCGCCATCACCACCCGGATATTGGCGCGATACTGCATCGGATCGACAGTGGCATGGTCTTCGCCGTTGATAATGTGGTCGATGGTGATTCCGGCAGCGCCGAACCACATGGTCATCACACCGGGATGAAATGACTGGGCGGTCTCCTCAAGCTGGCCGGTTTTGATTGCATCCAGGAAGTTTTCGGAGCGGTTGACCCAGTACCGGCCTTCATCGTAGGTCAGAATCTGGGGTGAAGCGAGACGCGGCACCAATGCCAGCAGCAAAATGAACAGCGGCGTGATCCATCTCATTTTTACAGCGCCAGGGCGTGAATCTTGCGGACGGCTGAGTCTGCGTACTGTGGTTCGGTGACGATGGACAGGCTGCAATGCGACGGCCCCTGCGAAATGGCAAGCACGCGAATATCGTCCAACACCTCAAATATGTGGGCGGTCACTCGCGGTGTCCAATCCATCGCCGGACCGATAGCGGTGATGATGCTGACCGGCATGACCCGCCAGTGGGCGACGCCAGGACGGGACGCCAACACTTTTTCCAGTTCCATCAGAACGCTATGGACTGCATCTGGTCCGGCACTGGTGGGGATGACAACGGTCATGAAGCTGCGCGAGAGAGACTGCGCGGTAATCATGATGTCCGCCGGGGAGCCGATGGTCTTGTCCAGGGTGGTATTCACCACATCTGTGATCTCAACCAGAGTGCCGCTCTGGTCGCTGCTCAAGCCAATGCCCTGAATGGCCGTAACCGCTTTGATATAGTGATCGGATCGCGGCGGCGAGCGAAAGACAATCGTTCCAGGATTCTGCGGTTTGAAGATGTTCTTGACGTGTAGTGGAATATTGCCCTCATGCAGCGGTTCGATCATACGCGCATGCAGAATTCTGGCCCCGAAATAGGCCAGTTCGGCCACCTCTTCATAGGAGAGGTACGGGATAACACGGGCCGAGTCGATATGCTGTGGATCGGTGGACATCATGCCATCGACACTGGACCACATCCAGACTTCATCGGCTTCGGTGCAGACCCCGATAATCGAGGCGGAGTAGTCGCTGCCACCGCGCCCCAGCGTGGTCGGTTTGCCATCTGGTGTGCTGCCGATAAAGCCCGTGATGACCGGGATAATGCTGCGCTCCAGCATGGGCATCAGGTTCATGCGAATGCGCTCCCGCGTCAGTTCCATATTGGGACGAGCGTTGCCGAAGGTGTCATCGGTGACAATCACCTCGGTGGCGTCCAGGGCGACACCGCGCAGTCCGTTGTGGCGCATCAGGGTAGCGACGATGCGCGTCGCCAGCCGCTCACCGACGCTGATAACGGCATCGATGGTTTGCGCTGGCACGGTATCGCCGCCGTTCTCGGCGATCATCTGGCAGATGTCGAGCATATCGAACAGCAGCCGGTCGATTTCTGCCTGGAGTTCCACCCGTTCATCCGGGTTCAGCGGTAAATTGTCCACCAGTGTCAGATGGCGGGTCCGCAGCGTGGCGACAATGCGCCGGTAGCCGCGCCGGTTGCTCAACTGGGCAAGATGGCTGGCTTCAATCAGGGAGTCGGTCACACCTTCCAGCGCAGAGACGACAACAATCATCTTCTGCCAGCGTTCGCGCTCTTGCAGTAAGATGCTGACAACCTGCATCAGGGCTGCGGTTGTACCGACGGACGCGCCGCCGAACTTCATGGTCAGTGTACCCATGTCTATCCTTGAGGAGATTGAATCTTGCTTTGTGAGTCGGCTTCGCTTTTAATGAGATGCGTCAGCCTAGCATTCTGGCTGTTTTTTGTCAATATTTTGCATAGGCTTGACCTGTATCATTATAATTGTGATAAGGTGATTTAATGTATTTGGGATTCTGAGTATGGAAGCTGAAATTACTCAACGTCAGGTTGCTGGCGTGCGTTTTACAAAAGTGGGCAAACTGTACCACTTCGATTATAGCGATTTCCCCGACCTTCAGGCCGGTGACTTTGTGATCGTAGAGACGGCTCGCGGTCGTCATATGGGCCAGGTGATGGGCTTCACGATGGCTGAAGACGACAATCAGCCTTTGAAGTCCATCTTGCGCCCGGCCTCCTCCCGCGATTTGATGCTGCGCCAGGAATGGGAAGATCGCCAGCCAGAAGCGCTGGTGGTCTGCCGGGAATGGGCGCAAAAACTGGGCGGGTTTGGCGATGTGAAGTTTGTCGCCGCGCAGTATAACTATGATGGTTCGCAGCTAACGTTTCTGTTTTCCGCCGAACAAAAGGTGAATATCGGCGGATTGTGGTCCGAGCTAAACAAGGTGTTTGACGCTCAGGTGGAGATGCGCCAGATCGGCCCGCGTGATGTCGCCAAGCTGCTCGGCGGATACGGTGCCTGTGGTGAACTGCGCTGTTGCAGTACCTTCCTGACCGACTTCAGCCCGATTTCGATCAAGATGGCGAAGGTGCAGGGGATTTCACTCAATCCATCCGAGATCACCGGCATGTGCGGTCGTCTGCGCTGCTGTCTGGTCTATGAGTACGAGCAGTATGTGGCGGCACGCAAGCAACTGCCCAAGCGCAACAAACGCATTGGCACCCCCTTTGGCGTCGGCAAGGTTATCGATGTCCATCCCTTGCAGGACGCGGTAACGGTGATTATCGAGGATGAGGGCCGTCGCACTATCCAGCGGGAAGACCTGGTACCGCTGGAAGAACTGGAGGCGCTGCAAAAGAAGGCGAAGGAACCGTGCAGCAAACATGGTGACGAACCCTGTGATTGTGGCAAACCACCAGGGGAGCGGATGGCCGACAAAGTCGATCAACCCACCGCTGAAAAACCGTCTGAAGATGATGATAAAGCTGCCAGGAAAGACGACGGAGACGATAAGGACGATAAGAAAGAAGGGCAGCGGCGCAGCAGTTCACGGCGGCGGTCTGGACGGCGGGGACGCCGGCGGCGGCCTCAAAACAAAAACAAACAGGATAAAAGCGATAATGAGTGACAACGACAAAGCAATTCGGAATGTGATGGGCATTTTCGCCCATCCCGATGATCCGGAGTTTTTCGCCGGGGCGACCTTTGCCCGTTGGGCGGCTGAAGGTGCGCATATCACCTTTGTGCTGGCGACCAGCGGCGACAAAGGCAGCGATGATCCGGAGATGACGCATGAGCGGCTGGCCTCAATGCGTGAGGAGGAAGAGCGCAATGCGGCGGCATCCCTGGGTGTCGAAGAAGTGATTTTCCTGCGCTATCCTGATGGTGAACTACAACCGACACTTGAACTGCGGCGAGAACTCACCCGCTTGATCCGTATGAAAAAACCGGATACGGTGGTGACGGGCGACCCGACCGCGTACTGGTATGGAACGGGCTATATCAACCATCCCGATCATCGGGCCATCGGTGTTTCGACACTGGAAGCCGTCTTCCCGACGGCTCGCGACCGGCTTAACTTCATAGAGTTGGAGCGCGACGAGGGGTTGGAAACGCACAAGGTCCGCTACGTCTATATCACCGGAGCGGTGGACCCGACGACGACGGTGGATGTAACCGACCATATCGAGACCAAGATCAAAGCGCTGCGCGAGCACAAGAGCCAGATCAAGGACATGGAGGCGATGGCAGAGAATATTCGCAAGCGCAGCCTGGACCCACGCGCTCCCGTAAATGCGCCGCGTTATGTGGAAAACTTTCGTGTCATGACGTTGGGATAAAAATGATCGATTTTAAAGCCGAAGCCAATCAGATTTTTGAGGATGTGGTCGCGCTGCGGCGTGACTTCCACCGGCACCCGGAACTGGCGTTTGAGGAGTTTCGCACGGCGGGTATTGTCGCGGAAGAATTGAACCGGCTGGGTCTGGAAGTTCAGACCGGCATCGGCAAAACCGGCGTTGTCGGTATCCTGGAAGGTGAGCAGGACGGCCCCACCATACTCTATCGCGCTGATATGGATGCCCTGCCGATCCAGGAGGCCAACGAGGTGCCTTATACGTCGGTGGAGCCGGGCAAGATGCACGCCTGCGGCCACGATGGTCATACGGCGATTGCCCTGGGCGTCGCCCGTATATTTGCGGAGCATCGCGACCAGATCGCCGGTCGCATCAAGTTCGTCTTCCAGCCGGCGGAGGAAACGGTGGGCGGTGCTGATGCGATGGTGGCGGACGGTGCGCTGGAAAACCCGCGCCCGGATGTGTCGTTGGGGCTGCACCTGTGGAACGCCATGCCTGTCGGCAAAGTGGGGGCTGCTGAAGGTCCGGTGATGGCCGGTGCCTCTATTTTCGACATTACCATTACCGGCGTTGGCGGACACGCTGCTGCGCCCCATACCACCGCTGATCCGGTGGTGTGCGCGGCCCAGTTGATCGGAGCGCTGCAAACGATCAACTCGCGCAACCTCGATCCGTTTGACTCGGCAGTGGTGTCAGTGACAAAGATGCAGGCCAGCGAAGCGTACAACATTATCCCGGAGCAGGTCCACATCGCCGGGACATTTCGCACGTTCCGGCTTGAGGTCCGTGATCTGGTTGAACGGCGCATTCACGAGATCAGTGAGCAGTTGTGTGCGGCGCTGGGCTGCCATGTGCAGGTCGAAACCAGTCACGGGACGCTGCCGGTGAGCAACGACCCGGCAGTCGCCAGACGACTCCATCCTCATTTTGCCAGAACCGTCGGTGCGGAGAATCTGCTGCTGGAAGAGCGCACGATGGGATCGGAGGATGTGGGCAGTTTTATGGTCGATATTCCAGGGTTATATTTCTTTGTCGGTTCGGCCAATGACGAACGTGGCCTGAACTACGCCCATCATCATCCGCGCTTCGATTTCGATGAGGGGGTGCTGCCAATGGCGATGGAGTTGATGTCGCTGGCACTGGCTGAATATGTGATGCGTTGAGTGTGTGTTCTGGTGATTGATTTCAAGGCCGAAGCCCAGGCCATGTACGAGGAACTGGTTGCCTGCCGGCGCGATTTGCACCGGCACCCGGAACTGGCATTCGAGGAAGTGCGCACGGCGGGCATCATCGCCGACGAACTGCGCCGCCTGGGCCTTGAAGTGCAAACCGGTGTGGGTAAAACCGGCGTAGTCGGAATTCTCGAAGGTGCTGCCGATGGGCCGACGGTATTATACCGGGCCGACATGGATGCTCTGCCCATTGAAGAGGAAAACGATGTTGAGTATGTCTCGACGGTGCCGGGCAAGATGCACGCCTGCGGTCATGATGGGCATGTCGCTATCGGTCTTGGTATTGCGCGGTTGCTCTCACGTCACCGCGAACAGATGCATGGTCGGGTCAAATTCGCCTTCCAACCTGCCGAAGAAGGGGGTGCTGGTGGGGCCAGAGCGATGATCAAAGCCGGTTTGCTCGATGACCCGGAGCCAGTGGTCGTCCTGGGGATTCATCTGTGGAATACGTTGCCACTAGGCACGGTAGGGGTGGCAGAGGGTGCGATCATGTCTGGCTCATCGTTCTTCACATTGATGATAAACGGCCTGGGTGGACACGCTGCCATGCCACATACGACGATTGATCCGGTCGCCTGTGCCGGGCAACTGGTCACGGCACTGCACAACATTGTGGGGCGCAAGATGGATTCGATGGCCGGTGCGGTCATTCTGTCGGTGACGTCGGTGCGCAGCAGCAGCGAAGCCTATAACGTGATTCCAGCGCATGTCGAGGTGCGCGGGACCTTTCGCACCTTCAATGCCTACACCAGCGAGCTGCTGGAACAGCACATTCGCTCGGTCAGCCAGTCGATGTGCGAGGCGATGGGGTGTTCGGTCGATATTTCGATCCGGCACAGCACCATACCGACCATGAACGATCCGACAGTGGTTGCCCGCGCCCGCCGGGCATTTACGCAGGTTTGTGAGGATAGCTGTCTTGATCCGACGGTGCGAACGATGGCGTCGGAAGATGTATCGTATTTGTTGGATGACGTGCCGGGGATGTATGTGCTGTTGGGATCGGCTAATGCCGAACTGGGCCTTGATTACGGCCACCACCATCCGCGCTTTGATTTTGATGAAAACGCGCTGCCGCTGGGTGTGGCGCTGATGTCGGCGGCGCTGGCAGATTATATTTTACCGGGTGAAGATCATGACTGATATTTTGCGATGGAAAGAGGGAGCCGGATGGTTAGTCTTCTCTGGCGGGCGCGATGCCCTGGGCGATATGCGAGCGATGGCGCTGACACGGGTCAATATGGAGGGTAGTGTTGCCTATATCGGCCTGGATGACGACGATGACGAAGATGTCATTGAGGATATGGCGGAACTGGGCGCACCGGCTGGCTATCTCGTCAATGTGATGACTGAAGACGACGAGACCATCCGCCAGCAGCTATCGACGGCAGCCATCATCGTGCTGCCAGATGAACTGGATGTTGAGAGTCTGCGGTCGGGGCTTCTGGGTGCGGCGGTCGATGGGATGCAAAATGCCTATGAACATGGTGCGGTTATTTTTGCCGAAGGGCCGAGCGCCATGCTTTTCGGTAAAATCGCCCGAACTGGACCTGCGACGGCAATTGAAGGTCTGGATTGGCTGGCAGATGCGGTCATCGTGCCGAATGTGGTCTCGATCAGTGAATCGCATGAAGCGATGGAAATCCTGGGTTCACAGGCGGCTAATATCGCTGTCGGGATCGGTGTGGGGTCGGCGCTGGCACTGGGACCCTACGGGCAGGTCGAAATCTGGGGCGAGAAGCAGGTGACGTTGACGTTGGGTACTGCCACACCCGACAAATCTTAAGAATGGTCGCTAGAAATCCCGTCGTTGATTCGTTACACTCAAAGCTATGATCCAGGCGATAGTTGGAGAAGGGTATGCCAGCGACGATCTTAATCGGAGCGCAGTGGGGCGATGAAGGCAAAGGGCGGGTTGTGGACTCGCTGGCGGCACAGGCCGATGTGGTCGCCCGTTTTGCCGGTGGCGATAATGCTGGTCACACGGTTTATGTGGGCGATACGGTTTTCAAGCTGCATTTGATTCCATCGGGTATTTTGCATCCCCAGGCCATCTGCGTCCTGGGTAACGGGATGGTAGTCAACCCGGTGAATCTGGTGGCGGAGATTGACCGTTTGATCGATATGGGCCTGAATGTCTCGCCAGATCGTCTGCTCATCAGTACCCGTGCGCATATTATTACACCCGGCCATATTGCGCTGGATGCCGCCAAAGAGCAGGCACGCGGTTCGGAAGCCATCGGCACCACCCTGCGCGGTATCGGACCGGCGTATCTGGATAAAACCGGACGGCAGGGCGTGCGAGCCGGTGAGATGCGCGACCTTGAGGAATTCGCCGCCGCGCTGGAAGTGGCCCTCGAACACTCGAACACGGTGCTGCGCCATCTTGGCGCTGAACCGCTGAACATCCACGAAAGCATCGGTGCTTATGTCGATGCTGCCGACCGTCTGCGGCCCTATATCCGCGACACCACCCACTATCTCAACCAACGGCTGCGTGATGGGGCGCAAATCCTGTGTGAGGGTGCGCAGGGGACTCTGCTGGACCTCGATCATGGCAGCTATCCCTTTGTCACCAGTTCTTCGCCCACGACCGGCGGGGCGCTGACCGGCCTGGGCATCGGTCCAAAGCAGGTTGAGCGTGTCATCGGTGTGACCAAAGCCTACAGCACGCGGGTGGGCAGCGGTCCTATGCCGACGGAACTCCACGATGCGACAGATCGGAAGAGCACACGTCTGAACTCCAGTCACGTGAAACGATCT
>CAYQJO010000056.1:0-12896 GCA_964417785.1 uncultured Anaerolineaceae bacterium
GCAGGCGGTGCCGCTCGATGCGGGTGTTGATGTTCATTATCTGGCGGCGGCGTTCAAGATCAGCGGCGGCAGCATCAAGAATGTGGCGCTGGCGGCGGCCTTCCTGGCGGCGGCGGCGGATCAACCCGTAAACATGGACCATATCGCGCACGCGCTGCGGCGGGAACACCAGAAGATGGGCAAAGTCATGTCGGTGGAGGTGTGAGCATGCGAGAACACATCCAGCGCCCGCCGGAGTTACAGACCCCACCAGAGGCCGAACAGGTCGAGCCGGACAATCAGGTCGTCCCGGCGGCCCTACATGATGGCATACCCCTGCCCCCGGCTTTGCGGTTGGAGATGGAACGGCGGTTCGGTGTCGATCTGAGCCGGGTGCGCCTGCATACAGATGCTGAGGCGGCGCGTCAGGTCAATGCCAGTGCATTCACCGCTGGCGAACATATCGTCGCCGCACAGCACACCCCGGCGCTGCTGCGTCACGAGTTGGCGCATGTGATCCAGCAGCGGCGTGCTGTTGTGCTGGCGGGTATCAGCCGACCCCATGACGCCGGTGAGCATCACGCCGACCATCCCCACACTGCCGCGCCGGGTGCGGTCCCGGCGGTGCAGCGCCTGACACCCGAGGAGGAACGCCAGCGCCAATTGGACGAATTCCGGGCGACGATGGCGCGAGCGACTCATGCTGGTTATCAACGCAGCACAGTCCCGGTCCTGCTTGATACGGGTGCGGGTTTGCACCAGCGCTTTTACGAGACGACCGAGGATCAACCGCGCACACGAGAAGCCCTGGCCGAGGCGCTGGTTCAGACCTACACCGAGCTTCAAGAACGGGTGGGCCAGGCCCCGCGTGCTGATGATGGTGCGCTGCTCTACCAGGACATCTCCGGCATGCGCCCCTGGACCGAGTCGCGGATGGACAGTCTCGACGATCTGGAATGGCTTTCCGACGCTAACATCGCGGATTATATGGAATACGGTGGCGGTGTGCTGCTGGAACGCGAAGAAGACCGGCCTCGCTCCCGCCAGCGTGTGGAGCCGCCGCCGATGCCGGATGGCTCACCGGCAGAACTCACCGAGGGCGAACTGGACCGTCTGCGTGAACCGGGTATGCACGCCACCAGCGGCCCCCGCGCTCAGGCCCCTACACGGTCGGAGCGGTGGGCGTTAGGCGAAACCGGCGGTGGTCCGGAAATCCGGGCCGGTATTGCGGCGCTGGAAAACACCCATGTCGCGGAAGCGGTCGAGGCGGTCAGCACGCGCATCCGGGAAGTCAACGCCGATAACCCCGAATTTGGCGAGCAACCGGCCATCAGCATTGCGAACGCGCAGGCTAACCTGCTCCAGACGACCGGCGCACTGTGGTATATCACCTCGCGTATTTACAGTCTGGACCGCACCGGACACATCGCCCGCGATGATTATGAGTTCAATCTGGAATGGGTGGCGGCTGAACCCGGCACGTATTATCTGGCGTTCTACCAGATCAATGCAGGATCAGCCGGAACGCACACCTGGCCGATTGTGCTGCGATTGGATGGCGGCCCGGCGCGTGTGGATGAAATTGAATTTTCCGGCCAGTCGTTCCTCCAGGATTGGGTACCACTGCTCAATCAGGGCCGGTCCAGTTTGAACCAGCACCGGGGTATTGGCATTATTGTGTCGCAGTCAGTTCCGGCAGCCGGTGAGCAGTTCCAACCAGAAGGAGACCTGGATCGTGTAGTTCAGGCTGCGCGACTGGCTCCCTCATATATGCAGTGGGCTATGCTCAATGAGATGGCTGATATTGCCGATAATCCGGGCGATGCTGTTTTGGGTGAACTGACAAGCCTGGGAATCGAGAAGCTGGGGCAGATGCTGCCACCAGTGGCGTTGGGCGCAATGGGAATCGAAGTGCTGCGTTTCGCCGCATGGCTGGGACGCACCGCCAGCATTGCAACCTTTGGTAATGAGGACGAAATTGACATCGCGGCCCAGGCCATCGCCCGTCGCGTTGCCGAGTGGGTGATCGATCAGGTCATCGACGCGGGTGTGGGATTGAGTGGTCGCGCTGTGAGTGGTGGAGTGCGACGGCTGCGCGGTGGTGGTGTGCCGGAAGTCGAAACGCCAGACGTTGAGACCGCACCTGTACGCCCAACGGAGCCGGAAACACCGGATGTTGAAACAGCACCGGTTCGCCCGGCAGAGTCAGAGACACCGGATGTTGAGGCCGCGCCGCCGGTGCGGGTGCTACCACCGCCGATTGAGGTCAGCGATACCCGACGATCCCGTGAACCGGATGTTGAACAGCATCCCGACACACCGGATGATTTCGCGGAGCATCGCCGCCGCTTTGCTGAACGACGGCGGCGAGCCGAGACTGAGCGCCAACAACGAGAAAGCGAGTCAGCGGAGACTCGCGAAGCCGAGCAACGTCAACAAGAGCGCGAAGCCGCCGATGAGGCCGAGCGGCAGCGGTTGGAAGAAGCCGGAGCCGACCCGGATGTGGTGCGGTCGCTGGATATTCACCGGCGGCGGCGCGAAGCCGAAGCCGAAGAAGCTGCCGAAGTCGAGCAGGTCGAAGAACCGATGCAGCGCACCGGCACCGACGATGAAGTGCCACAGATGGCAGATCAACCCCGTGCCAGCGCCGGATCATCATCACCACCACCGCCGCCGCGTTCAAGGGGTAGCAGCACAACAACGACTGCACCGGCACGCGGAGCGACCGCGCCGCCGGGACGGAGTCGTCGTGCGGCTTCAGAACGCCAGGATGTCGATGCCCCACCCGAACCTCAGCTTTCCGATAGCAGTGCTTCCCTGGAAGACCGTCTGGAATTTATGCACCAGCACCGTCACTTGCTGGGACCGCAGCAGCAGCAGGAACTGGACCGTCTGCGGGCGCAGGTGCAGGCGGGTGAGCGGACCACCGCACGAGGACATGCCGTCCGGCGTTGGGAGACCCGTATTGACCGCAGCTTGCGGGAGCAATATGCGCAACAGCTTTCCGATGCTTACGGTTTCCCGGTCACGAGTACGGGGAGGCGTCCGGACACACCGGCAGGTGATATGGAACGCAGGCTTGAGGAAGTCGAGACCGGGCGTCCGGCTGATTTATCGATGACGGCTCGTACACGCGACGGTGAAGTGGTCCAGATCGATGGTTACAATCAAGATGAGGGGGTGCCACGCGAGGTCAAGAACTATCAGCAGCCGCTCTCACCGGAGATGCATCGCCCATCTGACGATCCCCGGCCCCGGTGGATGCAGCAGCGAGATCGCGAGGAAGTCTATGAGCCGGATGTTGTTGACGAGATGCAGCGTACTGAACGGGCGGCAACCGGCGAGACAGAACGACGCATAGAAGAGACGTTCGAAGAGACAATACACGACATGCGCGACCAGATGCGGCGGCAGGCCCAATTTGCGCTTGACTACGGTTTCCCTTATTTTGAATGGCGGGTACCGCGTGCATTTATGGATGACTTTGACATGCTGGTTCGCCAGCATTTACCCAGACCGCTGCGCGATGTCATCCGGATTCGTCCGCTAGAGGAAGTGGTACCTGTCGAATGATGCGCCAACGAGTACCGGCAAAAAAGTCTACATCCCAGGAGCAGACGCCAGAGCAGCGTGATGCGTTTCAGGCGCAGGTCATCGACACAGTATATGACACGTCGAGCTATCTGGGTGTGGATGTGCTGCTGCACACGGCGCACTCGCTGCAAAATCACTTTGAGACCGGCGGCCCGCAAACGCGGCAGGTGGCAGCACAGAAGCTGCTCGGCTATTACCGCGAACTGAAAAAGCTGGAAGAGTCGGCGCAGCGCGGCGATGACCGCGCCCTGCTCCATCGCACCATCGGCGGCCATGAACCCTGGACGCCGAAACGGCCCGACGATGTGGAGGACATCGATCCCTTCAGTGCCGACAACATCATCGAATGGAGCGACGCAACACAGATAACGCTGAGGGAAGCAACCGGGCGGACGCAGCGGGTCAAAGCACCGCCGACACCCAAAGGCGAACCGCTGGAACTCACGGAAGCCGATATTGAGCGCTTCAAACAGGGTAAAACGACGAAAAAACGTCCCGGCGCGAAGGTCGGGTCAGCGCTGCAAACACTCAAGGAGACACCGTTCGAGCAGGCCGCCGATAAGGAGATGGGCGGCGGCAAAGAAATCGACAATGGGTTGCAAACGCTGAAAGGTGCGACCGAAAGCGACGCAGTGAACGCCATCGCCAGGCTGTTAAACGAAAATGAAGATACCGCCGGGGTCGAGCCAGTCATGCCGGAGAAAAACGGCGACCTGTTCAGCAAGACCGGCATTATCTGGTATATCACCGGCGGGCAGGTGTATGCGGTGGACCGTACCGGCCATATCGTGCAGAACGAATTCGCCTTCCGGGTGGAGGGGATTCAGAATATGAAGCCGGGCGCGGTGTATTTCCACGCACCCTTCCCGTTCCAGTCCGGCAAAACCGGAAAGCCGTATATGCAGAAGATCATGCTGCGGCTGGATGGCGGCACGAAAGTCGAATGGGCGGATTTCGTGCCGAGTTCGATGCTGGCCGATTTCGTGCCGCTGCTGAAGATGGGCGCGGATGCCTTCAAACAGGGGGGCGGCATCGCCATCATTGTGTCGCCCAAGATCACGAAGCGGCTTTCGTTCTCCGATTTTGACACCGATAACCTGGAAACAGCACTGTACCGGGCAGCGGATCACATTCCCTGGGCGGTCAACAGCGAGATCGCCAAAATGAAGCTCAACCCGGGCCAGGTGATCGTGGGCGAGTTGATCGGACTCACCGCCGAGATGCTGGCGAAGGTCTTTCCACCCACACGCGGCGCGATGCTGGCGTATCAGGCACTGGAACTGTCGTCATGGCTGGGACAGACGGCTCGCATCGCTGGTTATGGCAACCAGGATGAGGTCGATCTGGCGGCACAGTCCATCGCCCGCAAGATGGCGGAATGGACCATCGGCCAGTTAATCTCCGGCGGGGTGAATCTGGGGCGGCGGGGGGTGGGCAAGGCCATGAACCGACCCGATGCACCGGCTCAGCATCCAGAGGCTGACGTGGAGGCACCGACGCGCACCGAACCACAGACTTCAAGCGAGACCACCCGACACCCAGAGCAAGACACCGTGCCGGTGCGGGGCGAGGATGCACCGCCGCGCACGACAACGACACAAAAGGAACAGCCGAGCGAGACGACCGCCCGCCAGGAGTCCGCGCCGCCGCGTGAGCGTCAGCGGGATGAAGACACGCACGCCGAGGTGGTCGATTTGCAGCAGCGGCGGGCGGCGCGACAGCGCGAGGCCGAGCTTCAGCGCCAGCGCGAGGAAGAAGCGCAACTTGAACGCGAACAAGCCGAAGCGGCACGCCGTCAGCGCGAACGGGAGCGCGAAGAAGCCGATGAAGCGGAGCGTAAGCGTCTGGAAGAAGCCGGGGCCGACCCGGAGAAGGTCGAATCGCTGGACATCCGCCGCCGTCAGAAAGAAAGGCAGGCGGAGCAGGAAACCGAGCAGCAGCGTGTTCAGGAGGAAGTCGAGCAGCGCACCGGCACCGATGACCGGCCAACGGTCAAAGCGATGGGTGGTGGCGATGACCAGTATCCGCTGCCCACTGGTTTGACCGGCTCGCAGACTCGCTCCACCACCCGCCAATCCAGTCGAAGCAGCAGCCGTTCAACAACGGTGAATCCGCCGGCCAGCCACCGCGCCACACCGATCAGGCCGGCTGCGCGGCGGACCAACATCCAGCTTCCGCCAGAGCCGCAGCTATCGAACCGCAAAGCAGCGCTGGTGGACCGGCTGAATTTCATGCACCAGAATCGCCATCTGCTTGGGCCGGTGCAACAGAAACGTCTTGATAAACTGCGGACACGAGTGCTGGCAGGTAAGCGTAAGACGGCAAGCGGATTCCCGATCCGTCGGTGGGAAAAGCGTATCGACAAGGGACTGCGTGACGAGTACGCGCACGATCTCACGAATGCCTATGGTTTCCCGGTTGTGGGGACCGCACACATTCCCAATACACCGGCGGGCAATATCGAACGGCGCTTGCAGGAACTGGAGACCGGTCGTCAAGAGACTTTATCGGTCACGGCCAGGACACGCGACGGCGAAACGGTACAGATCGATGGCTACAACCATACGGCGGGTGTGCCGCGTGAGGTCAAGTATTACCGGCAGGCACTCTCACCGGAAATGCACCGTCCATCTGACGACCCGCGCCCACGCTGGATGCAGCGGCGCGACCGGGAGGAGATTTACGAGCCGGATGTGGTCGATCTGATGAAGCGCAATAGAGAGGCGAAAAATGTCCAGCGGCGCATGGAGCAAACCTTTGACGAGACCATCCACAAAATGCGTGACCAGATGCGGCGGCAGGCACAACTCGCGCTGGATTACGGTTTCCCCTACTACGAATGGCGAGTACCGAGGGAGTATATGGACGATTTCGACATTATGGTCCGCCAGAACTTACCCAAACATCTGCGCGATGTCATCTGGATTCGCGAATTACAGGACGTAGATTGATGTTTAACGATCTGGACAGCACCCTGGAAGCGATAGTGACCTCAACTGACCCGCTGGCCCCGGTGGAGTTACGCAACGCGGACATCACCTTCCTAACACCCGACCAGGGCTTCAGCGTCAGTCAGGCCACTATCAACCTGTTTTTGTTTGACGTGCGCGAGAACCGCCAGCGACGCGATCCGCTGCCCATTCGTGAGCAGAACGGTGATTTGCTGGTGCGGCGGCGGCCACCGATCCGGGTGGATTGCAGCTATCTGGTAACAACATGGTCCAACCAGGATGGTGCGCTGCGGATTGCCGAAGAACATCGCCTGTTGGGATTGGCGCTGGTGTGGTTCAGCCGCTTCCCGGAAATACCGGATGCCTTCTTGCAGGGCAGCCTGAGCGGACAACCCTATCCGCCGCCGACCATGACAGCACAAATGGAAGGCCGCCAGAACACCGGCGAGTTCTGGTCCGCACTCGGTATCGCCCCCCGGCCTGCATTCACAGTGGAAGTGACGGTAGCGCTGGAACTGGGCGTGGTCGAGGTGGAAGGCCCGCCGGTCGATACGCGCCGGATCGTGGTGGGTATCCGCGACGAGTCGGCGGTCATACCGACGATCATTCCCGGCACCGAGACCGTGCTGTTCGCTGTCGGCGGCGCGGTGACGGATACCAGCAGCGGCGACCCGGTTCCCGGCGCGACGGTGGTGATCGACCAGATCAGCGGGCGTTCGGCCATCACCGACCAGGACGGGCGCTATCGTTTCGACGGGTTGACCGCCGGGACCTATGATTTTGATGCTCAAGCACCGGACGGTAAAACCGGCACGCGCAACGTTAGCGTCTCCGAAACCAATACCGTCCTCAATGAATACGATATAGAGGTGTCTTAGACAAAGGAGTTGAACCATGCCGGAGTATTTATCGCCAGGTGTCTATGTTGAAAACGTACCCGGTACCCCGGCCATCGCCGGGGTCGGGACCAGCACAGCGGCCTTCATCGGGGAATTGACCCCCGGTGATACAGATATGCCGCTGCAACCAGACGGTGTCACGCCCTACACCCCGGTCGCCGTCAATGAACCGCAGTTCATTACCAACTGGGGCCAGTTCGAGACGAAGTTCGGCAAAATCAGCACCGGGAATAACGTCCTGGCGCACGCCATCTACGGTTTCTTCAACAACGGCGGCGCACGCTGCTACGTGGTCCGCGCCAGCGATATGACCGCCACCAACGTCCGGACAGCGCTGGCAACCCTGGACGCCATTGACGAGGTGGCGATTGTGGCGGCACCCGGTGCCACCACCGACACAGTACAAACTGAGGTGGTCAACCACTGCGAAAACCTCAAGGATCGCTTCGCCATCCTGGACGGCAATGTGACCACCACCATCTCAGTCGCCAGCATCAAGGGCAGCGTCAGCAACAGCGAATTCGCCGCCATGTATTTCCCGCGCATTCAGGTATTGGACCCGGCCAGCGGCAGCAATATCTATGTGCATCCAAGTGGTCACATGGCCGGGATTTACGCCCGTGTCGATAACGAGCGCGGTGTCCACAAAGCCCCGGCCAACGAGGTTGTGCGCGGTGCGCTCGGCCTGGAATATCTGGTAAGCAAGGGCGAGCAGGATGTCCTCAACCCGGACGGAATCAACGCCATCCGGCGGCTGCATGGCAGCTTCAAGGTGTGGGGTGCGCGGACTCTGGGCGGTGACGCCAACGGCGAGTTCAAGTATGTCAATGTGCGCCGGTTGATGAACTTCATCGCCGAATCCATTGATGAAGGCACCCAGTTTGCCGTGTTCGAACCCAACGCCCACCCGCTGTGGAAGCGTATCACCCGCTCGGTGTCGGCTTTCCTGACGCTGGTCTGGCGCGATGGCGCATTGTTCGGCACCGTGCCGGAAGAAGCCTTCTTCGTCCGCTGCGATGAATCAACCAACCCGCCAGCGGTGCGCGAGGCCGGTCAGGTTGTGACCGAGATCGGCGTGGCGATAGTCAAACCGGCTGAATTCGTGATCTTCCGTATTTCGCAGCTTGCCGGCCCGGCGAGCGAATAAACCAGGAGACATAGATTATGGCAACCGGACAACGGGTTGATCCCTTTTTCAACTTTAATTTCATCGTCGAACTGGACGGTATCGCAACGGCAGCGTTCAGCGAAGTGACCGGGCTGGACTCCACCATCGACGTGATCGAATACCGCGAGGGTGGCCGCAACACCACCCCGCTCAAACTGCCGGGTATGACGAAATACAGCAATATCGTCCTCAAGCGCGGCATGACAGACAACGTGGAGTTGTTTGAATGGCACCGGCAGGCAGTTTTGGGCAACTTGCAGCGGCGCAACGGCTCGATCATCGTGCTGGACCGTCAGGGTAACGAGGTCGCCCGCTGGAACTTCGTCAATGCCTGGCCGACGAAGTACGACGCCCCCGATCTCAACGCCAGCGGCAACGAGGTCGCAGTGGAGACATTGGAATTAGCGCATGAAGGCATAGAGAGGGTCTAGGATGCTGCAAACGGAGTTCGAGTTCACACTGCCAAAGGGCTATATTGACGCTGATGGGACGCTGCACCGGGAGGGAATCATGCGGCTGGCGACTGCCGCCGACGAGATTCTGCCGCTGCGCGATCCGCGTGTGCAGAGCAATCCAGCCTATCTGGTGGTGATCTTGCTCTCCCGCGTGGTGACGAAACTGGGGACGATCAACCCGATCACACCGCAGGTGATCGAAGGGTTGTTCGCGGCTGATCTGGCCTACTTGCAGGACTTTTATAACGCTATCAATGGGACCGGGGAGGACGCCCCGCCGGGGGGGTCATAGGCTACCCCCTCGATCAGCTTTACGAGGAGGTAGCCTTTATCGCCTACCATTTTCACTGGCCGCAGACGGAGATTCTGACGCTGGAACACGCCGACCGGCGACGCTGGGTGGCAGAAATTTCGGACATCAACCGGAGGATAAACGGTGCGGATTGAAAACAAAACATCACCCTCCGACGGACGCGCCCTTGCGCGTCCCTACGAGGTTGATGTTGTAGGGACGGCCAATGGGCCGTCCGGGATGGATCGGGGAATCTATCGATGAGAATCCGTCTTGCCACCCGCAAACCCATCGGTGTCATGGTCCACAACAGCCGCCATGCCGATTTTGCCCGGTCGATCCTGGCACGTTATGGGTTGGTCAGCGGCAGACCGGGTTGGGCCGAGCGGATTCTGAGGCGGGCGGCCTTCGGTGTGGTGATGCAGCCGATCATACAGCGGTCGCAGTTCCGGTTTGCGCCGCGTTTCAGCCTGCACCAGACGACCCTGCCAGTGGTAGTACGCCGCGACTCGCAGCCAGTGACGGTCATCACCCGTGTGGTGCTGCCGGCGGAGACACTGGAGTCGGTACGTACACGACGCGAAATGCAGGTTGTGCGCGAGATGGTCCGGCAGCGGTTGCAGCGCACTGAAACACTCTACCGGCGGCTGGCACAGCGTGGGCAGCGGATCGAACCGGGCGGACAGACCACACAGCCGCCGTCAGTGTTCGCCAGTGAGGATGGTGCGCCGATGGTCTTACGGGCGCAGCCGCCGGTCCCGCGTGAGGTTGTGCGCAACACGCCACCGGAGGCGGAAACACCGGTTGGCGAGGTCAGGCGACCCGCAGCCCCGGCGGAGGCCCCGCCACAGGTGGATGTAAACCGGCTGACTGAGGACGTAATCCGCGCCATTGACCAGCGCATCATCGCCCGCCGCGAACGGATGGGAAAAGGATAAACGATGGAAAAAGCGATTATCACCAATACCGTGACGAACGACCGTATCCCGGTGCTGTTCAATCCGGAGGAGTACACGCTTAACAAGGACATCAACTTCGCCCAGACGACGGTCCCCGGCTTGAGTGCGCCCATTCTTCAGTTCGTCAGTGGCAACATGGGGACGCTGGACATGGAACTGCTGGTGGACACTTACGAGGATCACGGTGGGAAGGTTGCGGCTAACAGCGATGTACGCGAGGAAACCAAACGTATCACCGATCTGATGAACATCGATCCATCCACCCATGCCCCGCCGGTGCTGTTGTTCACCTGGGGATCGCTGGCCTTTACCTGCGTGCTGGCACGGGTCAGCCAGCGGTTTACGCTGTTCCTGCCCGACGGCACACCGGTTCGCGCCCGGCTGACGGTGACGTTCAACGAGTTTCGCAACGTCGATCTGGAAGCGAAGGAGATCAAGCGCGAGACCGCCGATTACTCGAAACTACACACGGTCAAACAGGGCGAGACGCTGAGCAACATCGCGCAGACGGTCTATGACGACCCGACCCTGTGGCGGCCTATCGCACTGCGCAACCACATCAGCAACCCGCGCCAATTGTCAATCGGATCACGGCTGGTGATCCCCATGCTGCCTTTCCGTGATCCCGAAAGCGGCGAGGTTTTTGAATGAGCAATCTACGCTACGCGCCGGAGTTCAGCGTTCAGATCAACGATTCGTCGGTCCCGGCGGCGCTGCGGGCGTCCATCACCAGTGTGAACTTTGAAAACGCACTGGAAGGGGCCAGCCGGGTCGAACTGGGGATCGTCAACGAGAATCTGCGCTGGCTGGACCACGAACTGCTGCGGATGGATAACAAAGTCAAGCTGTCCATCGGTTACGCGCCCGATCCGCTGACGACGGTGTTCGAGGGTAAGATCGTCAGCACCAGCGCCAGTTTCCCGTCCAGCGGCGTGCCGACGCTTAACGTGGCGGCACAGGATCGCATCGAAGACTTGAAAAAAGGTAGCGAAGTGCGCTGGTTCGCCATCCCAACACCATCGGTGGGCAACGCGCCGCTGCCCGATCTGGCGACGGTGGGCATTGTCGCTGCCGAGAACGGTTTGATCCCGATTCTGGACCCGGTCGGCGCGGCGCTGTCGGTGATCCTGGGTGGCGTGGACGCCATCGCCATGGCTGCCGATCCCAACGAGTCGCAGCGTGTGATCCGCAAGCAGGAGTCGGAGACCGATTACGACTTCCTCAAGAAGATCGCCGCCGAGAACGGCTGGGAGATGTTCATTGAAGGGGCCAACCAGCTCCGGTTTATGTCACCGCTGGATCACCTGGAACCAGATGTAACGCTCAAATACGGGCAGTCGCTCATCGATTTCTCGCCGCGCATCAGCGAGGTCGGCCAGTTGGTGTCGATCACAGCCTATGTGTGGGTGGCGGCCATCAAGACGAAATTCACAGTAACCGTCGGCTGGGATTGGGATCGCATGTCGCTGACCATCGACATCCGGCCATCAGTGATGCCCGCCAAATCGGGGCCGTCGCATCATCTCATCAAGGAGCCGGTCACGCCAGTGAGTGCGCCGCGCAAGATCATCAGCGAGTTGATCCCGCGCCTGAATAAGCGCCTGACCGGGTCCGGCAGTACAGTGGGCGACCCGCGCATCCGGGCCGGATCGGTGCTGCGCCTGGAAGGTCTGGGCCAGCAGTTCGGCGGCTACTACCGGGTGACATCGGCCACCCATACCATAGATAGCAGCGGCTACCGCACCCAGTTCGAGGTGCGCAAGGAAATCTGGTTCGGGTCGATTCCGCTGCCGGAACAGGGCGCGTCGCCGGTGCGGCTGTCGTCGCCATTTGGAGGATGATTGACCTCACCCACACCGGGCGCGATGTATCGACGCCGGTATGACGTAGGGGCGGCATACATGTCGCCCGCTGGTGAGGTCCGAACAAGAAAGGGACCATCATGGGATTGATCGACACGGCTGCGCAAAGCGGCGATCAACAGGACGAACGGGTCTATGGTGTCACAGTTGCCGAGGTGATTAACAACATCGACGCGATGGGGCTGGGACGGGTGCAGCTTTCGCTGCCCTGGCTGCCATCGGTGCAGCCCTGGGCAAGGGTGGCCGCGCCGATGGCGGGTTCGAGCCGGGGCGTGTTCTTCCAGCCGAAGATCGGTGATGAGGTACTGGTGGCTTTCAATCACGGCGATCTACGCGATCCATATGTCATCGGGTCGCTGTGGAACTCGCAGGATCGTCCGCCGACCAGCGTGCCAACCGATTCGACCACCAAGCACATCATCCGCACACCGGTCGGCCATGAGGTGATCCTGGATGATCTGACACAGGAGGTGACGATCACCACCAGCACGCAGCAGACGATCAAAATGTCACCCGATGGGATCGAGGTCAGCACCACCGGCGGTACCGCGTCGATCAAGATGACGACGGCGGGAACCATCAGCATTGAAGGCACGATCAGCATTGAACTCAAAGCACCGTCCATCTCGCTCCAGGGCCAGTCCATCGACATCAAAGCCGACGCCGCCGCCAACGTCAACGGCGGTCTGGCATGCAGCATCCAGGGGCAACTGGTGACGATTAATTGACCTCACCCC
>CAYQJO010000056.1:12996-20582 GCA_964417785.1 uncultured Anaerolineaceae bacterium
CCCCTCTCCATGATGTGGAGAGGGGGTTGGGAGGTGAGGTAATAATGAAGAGGAGATACACCATGCCACCAGCCGCAAGAGTAGGCGATCCAACCGGACATCCCGGTGTTGTGACCGGGCCGGGTATGGCGACCGTGCTGATCGGCGGGATGCCTGCCGCCGTTGCCGGTGATACGCACACCTGCTCGATGCCGTCACCGGCGGGACCGCACCCACCGACGCCCTTCCCCACCGGCAGCCTGACCGTGCTGATCGGGGGCCGTCCGGCGCTGCGGATGGGTGATATGGCCGGTTGTGGTGCGCCGATTGTGATGGGTTCGACCAATGTCATCATTGGAGGATGAGACGATGAGCGACGATAGAGCTTTCCTGGGGCGTGGATGGGCCTTCCCGGTCGATCTGGACCGCAGCGGCAAGGTCATGATGAGCGATGACGAGGAGGACATCCGGCAGGCTATTCTCATTATATTGGGGACGGCCTCCGGTGAGCGGGTCATGCGCCCGGATTTCGGGGCGGGTCTGCACGAACTGGTCTTCGAGCCGATCAACACGACCACGCTGGCGCTGGTGCGTCACCGGGTGGAACAGGGCTTGATTACCTGGGAGCCGCGCATCGACTCGATCCAGGTGACGGTAACGCCCTATCCCGACCAGGGCCGCCTCGACATCGACGTGGCCTACCGGGTGCGCTCCACCAATACCTTCTATAACCTGGTCTACCCGTTCTACTTGATGGAGGGTGAACAGTGAAGCTAGACGAACGCGAAGCCGAAGCCATTCTGCACGATTTGCTGGCACGGATGCCGGGGTACGTCCCCGGCTGGCAGCCCGCCGGACCCGGCGAAGCCATCAATCAAGCTTTTGCCCGATATTTGCGGGCGCTGCATGAACGGCTGAATGAAGCACCGGATAAGAACAAGCTGGCCTTTCTCGATCTGCTGGGAATCAGTCTGCTACCAGCGCAGGCCGCCCGCGCTCCGGTCGTCTTCGAGATGCAGCCGGATTCGGGCAACAGCCGCGCTCCCGCCAGCACACGCCTGGGCGCAGATGTCGCCGGACGCGATGAGCCGCTCATCTTCGAGACTGAGAAGACGGTCGGATTGGCGGCGGCACGGTTGGCCGAAGTCGTGGCACTCCACCCGGCCAAAGACGCCTACGCCGATTACAGCCAGCAGGCCATCGGCGCACAGCCTTTTACCGTCTTCGAGACACTGCTGCCAGTGCCGCATGAGTTCTACCTGGCGCACGATGTGCATTTTGCACTCAGCGGACAGGCGACCGTTGAATTGCAATTTGAACTCTCACCGCCGGGAAGTACGCCGCTGGACATCGCCTGGGAGTACTTCGACGGGGAAGCGTGGCGTGGGTTCAAACCCTTCATGTCGCCCGACGAAGCCTACCTCAGTGATAGTCTGGACGGCACCGACGGTCTGACGCGCAGCGGCATCATGCGGTTGGTGGCCGACTGCGGCGCGAGTGAGCAATCGACCATTGGCGGCATGACCATGCACTGGATGCGCGGGCGGTTGAACAAGCCACTGGTCCCTGACGAGACAACCACCCTGCCCGGTGTCGATCTGGTGAATGTACGCACGGTTATCTCCAATTTCGCCGGAGGTCAGGTAACGCGCTCGTCGTTTGGGGGCATGCTGCCGCCAGCCGGTACCCTGCTGCTCAACATCCAGTACGACGGCGATGGGATCGCCTCACTGGAAGGTCCGGATGATTTCTACAGCGAACAGGAGACGGATTCGGATCAGGTGGCGTGGTTTGGTCTCGCCAGCGGCAGCTACACCGTCCGTGTGATGGAACCGGGATTCCCGCCGCTAACCTTCAGCCTGTTCATGGGCAGCAGCAACGGCGCACGTTTTGAGATCGACAAGGATTTCGAGGGCATCGCACCGGACGCGGCCCTCGCCAACGGCATCGAACTTGACCTGAGCAAGACCTACTTTCCCTTCGGCCAGCAGGCACAGACCGGCGGTGTGTTTTACTTCCGCAGCGATGAGGTTTTCAGCAAGCCGGGTGCCGAGGTGACGGTTCTGGTGGATAAAGCCACCACGCCGCAGGAAGAGGGCGACAGTATGGCGGCGGTCTATCAGGCGCAGATCAACGAGGCCGAGAACATCCTGGAGCAACTGAAAGTTGACGCTGCTGCTATTGAAGCCGATCTCAACACGGCTGAGGGTGGTCTGGATACCAGCGATTTGCCCGTGCGGTTGTTCCAGGGTGATGCGCTGGACGAATACGAGAGCGCTATCGTGGACCCGGTGCGAGCAGCGCGTGATCTGGCGGCAGCGGGTATTCCGGGTGCGTTGTTCGCCATCAGCAGCCTCTCTCTCTTTCTGACGCCAGCCACCTTTGCGGTTCCAATCGGACCGGTCAGTACTATTGTGATGGCCGGGGTTGCAACCTCTTTGGTGAGTCTGAGCGAGGTGCTGCGCACACTTTCGGATGTCCCTGGCGAACCTATCGCGGCCCAGATCGATGTGTTGATTAACGCCATCAATGCCTTCAACGAGGGTGCCGCCGATGCGCTCGGTCTGCCCAGTATTGATGATGGTTTGGAGATTCCGGATAACGTCGGAGACATCCCCGACATCCCCACATTGGGCGATCTTGGAAATGTGATCGCGCTGGGTAGCAACGTCTTCACCCAGGCGACCGCACTTGGTAATCTAATCGCCAGCAGCACCAATCCTTTCGACTGGGACCTGATGGTACCGGAAGACAGCGCCACCCAGGTCGATAATCTGTTCCCGACCGCCCGCAACCGCTACACCAGCGCCCGCAGCATCATCACCACCGCCAACAACCGCATTGATGCGGCGATCACCCAGGTTGCCGAACTGCGCGAGATGCTGGACTCGATCACGGCGGCGGAACTGGCAACGCTGGCGACGGTCGAAGCCGGGGCGGAACTGGCCTCTCCGCGACTGATCTATGAATACTGGAACGGCTCTCGCTGGGCGACCATGCTGGCCGTCTCCGACAGCAACGACGCCCAGAATTTTATCGCTTCCGGCTCGTTTGGCTTCACCGTACCGACTGACATCGAGCCGGTGATGGTCAACGACGAAGAAGCGTTATGGGTGCGGGCGCGGATCGCCAGCGGCAGCTTTACCCGTATCCGCATGGTCACATGGCGCGACGAGACCGACTCCATCCGTGTGCTGCCCATCATTGAGTCGCGCCCGCCGTCGTTGGACACCTTCAACATGGGCTATGTCTACCGCTCACCGCAGGATCAACCGCAGGCCAGCATGACCTACAACGATTTCCAGTGGATTGATCGAGGCGAGGATGTGCGCTGGCGCGGGGCCAGCTTCCAGCCGTTTGAGCCGGTGGCCGATCCAACCCCGGCGCTGTACTTCGGCTTCGACGCGCCGCTGCCCAGGGACATGGTGAGCCTGTATCTGGATATTGCCGAAGTCGCCGGGGAAAGTGAAGGCCCCACGCTCAAATGGGAGTACCACGACGGCGAAACATGGCGTCCGCTGTCGGTCCAGGATGAAACCAACAATCTGGCGCTTTCCGGCATGGTGGAAGTGCTGTGGCCGGGTGTGCCGTCGGGACCGTCGGCGCTGGTGGTCCAGGCTGAGAGCGACCGCGTGCGACTGCTGGACCGGCGGCAGGCGGCCCGGTTCCGGGTGGGCGATCTGCTCTTCATCCGTGAAAAAGAAGACGGCGAACTGGTGACGGTGGCCGGAATCGACCGCGAGTTCATCCTGCTCAAGACGCCGCTCAGCACCGATTACAGTCAGGCGACGATTGGGGTGGCGGCGCTGCCACGCTTCGGCACACCGCGAACGTGGGTGCGGACACGTCTGCAATATGATGGCGATCCGCGCCAGACGGCTTTCAACAGCGTGTATCTCAACGCGGCCTGGGCCTCGCAGACACAGACCATCACTGGCGAAATTCTCGGCTCAGCGACCGGGCAGGTAAACCCGGTGTTTTTCTTCCGCCAATCGCCGGTTCTGGACGATCATGTCATCGAAGTGCGCGAACTGGAAGGCGCACGGGCGGCGGTTGAACTGCCGATTCTGGAGCAAGAACTACTGGCACAGGGCTTTACGCGAGATGACATCCGCACCGCCGCCGATCCGGTGACGGGCGAGATCAATGCGGTATGGGTGCGCTGGCAGTCGCGGCCCAACCTGCTCTTCTCCAGCCCGGATGACCGCCATTATGTGGTCGAACGCAGCCGGGGGCGTGTGCTGTTCGGTGATGGGGTGAACGGACGACTGCTGCCTGCCGCGGCCAACAACATCCGCGCTGCCGTTTACCGCACCGGCGGCGGATTGATCGGCAATGTGTCGGCTGAGGCCATCAGCCAGTTACTCGGCGCGGTGCCATCGGTGCAGGGCGTGATGAACCCGATCCCGGCAGCAGGTGGTGCCGACGGCGAAAAAGTCGATGAAGTCCGCACTCGTGGACCACGCACCGTGCGCCATCACAAACAGGCTGTCACGATTTCCGATTACGAAGCGCTGGCACGCGAAGCCTCGCCAGAGGTGGCGATGGCACGGGCGCTGCCCAACACCCATCCATCCGGCTACCCGGCGGCGGGTTGGGTCCGCGTGATTATCATGCCGGAGAGTCAGCCACAGCCCTCGCTGGAACTGCGCCGCCGTGTGCAGGATTATCTGACGGCTCGCGTTCCGGCGTCCATCGCGGATCGTATCAGCGTGGCCGGTCCCGAATATCTGCCGGTGGGTGTGGAAGCGCGGATCGCCCCACTCGACTTCTCGCTCGGCGGACAGGTGATCGAGGACGCCACCGCTGTGCTGACCGATTTCTTCGACGCGGTGAGCGGTGGACCGGATGGCACTGGCTGGCCTTTTGGTCGGGCGGTGTATCTTTCCGATGTCGCCGCCATCCTGGAAGCGGTCGCAGGCGTCGACTATGCCGAGACGATCAATTTACTGCTGGACAACACACCCCAGGGTGAGCGGGTGGACGTGCCGCCGGATCGCATTGTCACCGCCGGGACCATCCGCATCTCGCTGGTCGCAAGCGAAAGGAGCCGCTGATGCCGCTGCCCTTACCCAATCTCGACACCCGCCGCTGGGATGATCTGGTGGCCGAGGCGGTCGCGCTTATCCCGCGCTATGCACCGGAGTGGACCGACCACAATATTCATGATCCCGGCATTACACTGATCGAACTGCTGGCGTATCTGGTCGAGCAGGACATCTACCGCGTCAACCAGATACCCGACCGACACCGGCTGAAGTTCTTGCAGTTGATCGGCTTCGCGCCGCTGCCACCCCAACCAGCAACGACCGTGCTGGCGCTGACGCTGGCATCCGGTGCATCCAGCCACAGCTTACCCGCCGGGGCGCTGTTCGAGAGTGACGGTCTGCCCTTCCGTACAGTACAGCCGGTGACAGTCATCGACGTGGCAGTGGAGACGGTGCTGGTGGACGACGGCACGACGATCAAAGACCAGACGCGCCTATGGCGTGACGGTCTGCCCTTCCCACTCATGGGAGCAGACCCGGTTCCCGGCACGGCTTTCTACATCGGCTTTGACCACCCGCTGCCGGTCGGTGAGACAATCTCGTTGTGGCTGGATGTCGGGCGCGAGATGACACAGCCTATCCGCAGCGATGACGATTGCGGGCCGCGTCCGCCGTCATGGCCGTGTGATGATGATAACGCAGGGACGGCATTATTGCCGTCCTCCGGCAGCCCACCCATCCTATCCCACCACAGCGTCCGGCTGGCCTGGGAAGTGTGGGATGGCGCAGACTGGGTGCGGCTGCTGGACAGCGAAGTCACCGACCCGACTTACGGCCTGACGTTTGACGGGAGAATCGACCTGACGATACCGGCGGCGATGGCGGAAACGACCGTTGGTGAGAGTCCGGCGTCGTTTTTCCTGCGCTGTCGCTTGATCGATGGTCGGCCCGACATCGCGCCACAACTCCACCGCATCTGGCTCAACGCCGCTCCGGTCGTGCAGTTGGAAGCCGCCCGCAGCGTCTACCCCATCGCACCGGGTGTTATCCCGGCAGAAGCACTACTACCAGGAGAGTGGAATCATGTGCGTGTCGAAGTCGATGCCGATGGTGTCATCATCGCGCTCGAAATCGACGACGCAGCACCGGAAGCATTTGTGATCGAATACGACGCGGCCACCGCCAGCGATCCAGGGCAGTTGATGATGACCTGGTTCTACGCCGGGACCGGTGACGATCTGCCGGGACAGACGGTGGAACTCATCGGTGCGCCGGTAGCAAATGTGGCGGTGCAGATCGACGGCGAATTGTGGACCGAACGCCCGGACTTCGACGCTTCCGGTCCCAACGATACACATTACACACTTGACGCCCAGAACGGCGTGTTCGCCTTTGGCGACGGTCGGCGTGGACGGACACCCGATGCAGCGATCCTCGTTCATTATGATCGCACCGCTGCATCGGAGAGCAATCTAAAGGCGGGTGCTGGCTGGACGCTGGCGAACACACTGGTGAACGCAGCACTGCTCGGCGGCGACCCATCAATCATTGCGGCGGATTTTGCCGCCATCGCTAACCCGATTCCGGCACGGGGTGGCAGCAACGCCGAAACGCTCAACCATGCTGCCGGTCGCGCTGCCGAAACACTGTGGGCGCATGAGCGACTGGTGGAAACCTGCGGGCGCTGCATCACGCTGGATCAGCAGGACGTGCTGCATCTGAAAGCGCCAGAACGGGCCACCACGCTGCTCGATTACGAACGGCTGGCCCGCGAGGTAGCGGGAACAGTCATCGCACGGGCGCGGGCCTGGGCGGGTCTCGACCCGGCCTATCCGGGCATCAAGGCGGTGGGGACAGTGACAGTGGTCGTGGTACCGTATCTGCCGCTGGATCGCCCCACCCCGACAAACGGCCTGCTGGATGTGGTGCGCCGCTATCTGAAGCACCACAAGATCGTCGGTACACGGCTGGTGGTGGCCGGACCTGAATATGTCGAAGTGCGGGTGCAGGCGACCGTGCGCACACGCGGTCAGGTGATCGCGGCACAGGTTGCCGCCGACATCCGGGCCGCGCTGAACGCCTTTCTCGATCCGCTCACCGGCGGACCCAATGGACGCGGCTGGCCGTTTGGACGTGATGTCTACCGGGCCGAGATTCTCCAGGTGATCGACAATGTGCCGGGTGTGGATCATGTGCTGGCGCTGGAACTGGTCGCCGGGGATGATGACGCACAGTGCGGCAATTTGTGCGTGGGACCGATTGCGCTCACCACGCCTGGACCGCATCAGATTGAGGTGGTGAACACATGATGTACGACCGGATACGCTATCATCAGGGCCAGTTGCTCAGAGCCGAAGACTTGCAGGACGACGCCGGCTACGAAGCGTGGCTGCGGCACCTGCACACCCGCGCTCTGCACAACACCTGGGGCGTGGCGATTGGCCTGGAGATGGGTGTGGCCGCCAACGCACCACAGACGGTCGCGGTCGGTCCCGGCATGGCCTATGACTACAAAGGCCGCGAGATTGTCTTGTCCGAGACCGTCCACCTGACTCCACCGGCACCGCCGCCGCAGGTCAAAGAGGGGGCATGGTTTGATCTGGTGGTGCGCTACCATCC
>CAYQJO010000057.1:0-20484 GCA_964417785.1 uncultured Anaerolineaceae bacterium
CCGACTCCTCGGAGTCAGGGGCAAGCCACCCGCTTTAGCGGGTGGTAATTGACGGTATGATTTGGCGCATGACCTTTGCCGAAGTTGCTCTCAATCTGGCGGTTGACGCCACCTTTCATTACCGCGTCCCGCACACGCTGACCGTGAAACCGGGCCATCTGGTGCGCGTCGGCTTTCGCACCTCCGATGAAGCTGCCGTAGTCGTCAGTGTCAGTGAGTCTTTGCCTGTCGAAATCGCCGAGAAAGTCAAGTCATTCAAGCCGGTGCTGGCGCTGATGGACCCGGAGCCGGTCGTCACAGCGGCACAGATCGAGATGGCCCGCTGGTTGAGCCGCAGTTACTGGACGCCGCTGGGGCAGTGCATCTGGTTGATGCTGCCGCCCGGACTGGCCGGCCACCATACGACCCGCTACACCCTGATGGACATGGCCGCACAACCCGATGAGCCGATCCAGGCAAAAGTGGTGGAACTGCTGCGCAAGCACCACCACCGCAACGCCAGCCAGGTCAAGATCAAAGGCTGGCAGACGGCTATGGCGCAGTTAATCCGTGCTGGCCTGGTCAAAGAGGAGTCGGTTCTGCTGCCACCGAGCGTCAAACCGCGCAAGATTCAGGTGGCGGCGCTGGCACTCCACCCAGATCGCATCCAGGATGTACGCCGTTTTCTCGGCAAACCCAACCGCGTCGCCAATCTGCTGGAAACGCTGGCGCGGCTCCAGGATGAACGCGGCCAGCCGTTGACGGTTGAGGAAGTGCTGGACTTGCCCGATGTAGGAGAGGCGACCCTGAACGCCCTACTCGAAAGCGGTGCGGCGAGTCTGAAAGACGGCACCTATGTGGTCGCCGCAGCCGACGTTGAAACACATCTGTTCAATCTGCGCGGCGGCGAGACCGATATGCATATTCTGCGAGTGCTGGCCCGCGAGGACAAACCGGTCGATGTCAGTTGGGTCTACGCCCAGACCGGCGCGTCGCTGGCCGATCTCAAGCGGCTGGAAGCACAGGCCTATATTCAACTCGGCTCAAAACGCGCATGGCGCGACTCGCTGGCCGAACGCGATTTCGTGCCAGTCGCCGCGCCATATCTTACATCCGGCCAGCGTGCGGTGTGGGGACCGGTTAGCGCCGCCCTGGATTCACCGGACAGCGCGGTATTTCTACTGCACGGCGTCACTGGCAGCGGCAAAACTGAGATTTATCTGCGGGCTGTCGAGCGAGTGCTGGACCAGGGGCGGCAGGCGATTCTGCTGGTGCCGGAGATTGCGCTGACCGCCCAGACCGTGCGCCGGGTTATGGCACGCTTTCCCGGTCGGGTGGCCGTGCTGCAAGACGACGAGCAGCCCGACGGCCAGATCGCTCTGGCACACAGCAAACTCAGCACCGGCGAGCGTTATGATACCTGGCAGCGAGCGCGGTCGGGGCAGATTGGTGTGGTGGTCGGTACCCGGCTGGCGTTATTCATGCCGCTGCCCGACACCGGCCTGGTTATCCTCGATGAGGAACACGACACCAGCTACAAGCAGTCGCCACCTTTCCAGCCGCCCTATTACCACGCCCGTGAGGTGGCGGAGTATATTGCCCGCAGCAACAACGCCACTCTGATCCTCGGCAGTGCCACCCCCGATGTCGCCAGCTACTACCGGGCGCGGGGGGATAAGATCACCTATCTGAGCCTGCCAGACCGCATCATGGGCCACCGGGTCGCCATCCAGGAGCAGGCCGAACGGGTCGGCGTAGAATCGCATTTCGCCGCAGTCGCCCATTCCGATGCCCTGACCGCGCCTATGCCGCCGGTGGAGGTGGTCGATATGCGCGACGAACTGAAGGCCGGCAATCGCGAGATATTCAGCCGGTCACTCATGAATAAACTGGACAACGTGCTGGCACGGGGTGAACAGGCCATTCTCTTCCTCAACCGGCGCGGCAAATCGACCTATGTCTTCTGTCGTGACTGCGGCTACGTGGTCGAGTGTCCCCGCTGCGACACGCCCATGATCGACCATGTTCATGAGTTACGCTGCCATTTCTGCGGTTACACCCAGGCCAGACCATCGCAGTGTCCCCAATGCGGTTCGCGGCGCATCCGTTATTTCGGGGCGGGTACCCAGGAGGTCGAGGAGGCGCTGCACAAACATTTCCCGCTGGCGCGGTCACTGCGCTGGGACGCGGATACGGCGGCCAAACCGGGCGCACATGACATCATCTTGCAGCGTTACAGCCAGCACGAGGCCGATGTGCTGATCGGCACCCAGATGATCGCAAAAGGGCTTGATCTGCCGTTTGTGACTCTGGTGGGCGTGGTCAGTGCCGATGTCGGGTTGAACCTGCCTGATTTCCGCGCCGGTGAACGAACCTTCCAGACTCTCGCCCAGGTAGCCGGACGGGCCGGGCGCGGTCTTCTCGGCGGGCAGGTGGTGCTGCAAACTTACCAGCCGGATCATTACGCCATCAAAGCCGCCGCCGATCACGATTATGCGGCGTTCTACCAGCACGAGATTGCCATGCGCCGCCGGATTGGCTATCCACCGTTCCGGCGGATGGTACGTCTGCTGTTCCTGTACGATAAGTCCTACCGGGCAGAGGAAGAGGCCCAACGGGCTGCCGCCATCCTGCGCCAGCACATCGCCGAACGCGAGATGACGGGTACCGAGATCATCGGGCCGGTGCCGTGCTTCTTCGAGCGCATCAACCGCATTTACCGCTGGCAGCTTTTGCTGCGCGGCCCCGACCCGACCGGCGCACTCGATGGCCTGGAACTACAGCGCGGCTGGCATGTTGATATTGATCCGGTGGACGTACTATAATCCCCGGCGACAGGGAGAATGCTTGTGGACATCCAGTTAGAAACCCGTATTGTGTTGCAGTTGCAGGAGATTTCGCGGGCGCAGGACCGCGAGATCGACGACCTGCTGGTCGAGGCAATCGCCGAATATGTCGAAAAACACACCAACGAGACGGCCTTTCGCGCCGAAGTCCGCCAGGCCATCGGCGATCACCGCTGGCTGCTGGACGAACTGGCAGATAAGTAAATGCGCTATCTGAACGTTGTCGAGTTGATTATCATCAACGAGGAGATCATCGGCAAAGAATCGCAGTTACGTGATGTCGATCTGCTGGAGTCGGCGGTGCTGCGGCCCATGTCCAGCGCCTTCGGCCAGGACGCCTATCCGACCGTTATCGACAAAGCCGCCGCGCTCTTTCATTCACTCTCGCGCAACCACGCCTTCGTCGACGGCAACAAGCGCACTTCCACTGTCGCCATGATTCTGTTTTTGCGCCTGAACGGCTATCGTGTTACCTGGGAGCCGGAAGACGCGCTGGCCTTCATCCTTGAAGCAGCGACCGGCCAGCACGGTTTAGAGGCGATTACCGGCTGGCTGAACCAGAACGCCCAACCAGCCTGTGCGATGTAGAGCTATTCACCTATCTCTGGTGCTTCGATGGCGTCGAATTCGGCGTTGATCTGCGAATACTCGGACAGAGCCGAGGCCGCCAGCACCACATCCAATGTAGAGCCTTCCGGTGCCTGCGGCATCATGATCGCCAGATCAGCACCCACAATATCGACGCTCATAGCGGTGAAGTTCCCCAGCACCACATCATCTTCGGCCAGCGCAACCGAGACAACCGCCACTTCTTCACCCAGTTCATCTTCCAGTTCTTCAAGAACAGCCAGGAAGGGGTTGGTCCCCTGCTCCGGATCGTTGGACAGCATCGCCGTCAGCGCGTTGGCCCCGGCGGTCAGGGTGATGACATCCACCGGCACACCGTCGATCTCGTCCTGTTCCAGCACAACCGACGATGCCAACTCAGCGATGGTGGCAACCGGATTCGGGCTGTCCGCTTCGGAGTCGAACAATTCAAGGAACCCATCAAGGTCCATGTCGCTCAACACCGGATAGGCTTCCAGGTCATCGACCACGAACCAACCCTCTGGCAGCGACGGCGGGTTCACCGACTCGTCACCGACAACCGCAGCGTTTACATACAGTACCTCATCGACATAGCGCACTTCGACCTCAAGCGTGTAGATGATCGGTGTTTCGCCTTCCAGCTTATATACGGAAACGGAGCCTTCGATCAAACCGGCGGGATTATCGCCCAGGATGATCGTCGCAACCGCGTCCATCTGCGCGGTTTCAACGATGTTCTGAGTCTCCTCACCAGCGGTAATGGTGATATTCTGCGTATCGGTCACAAAACGATTTACGACATAACTGGCATAGCTATCGATGGTATCGCTGACAGCGACCACCCGTGCGATAAGTTCTTGCTCTTCGTCGGTTAGTTCCTGGGCGGCAGTCCCCGATACAACCATAATGATGAGTGCAAACACAAGTATAAGACTCTTCACATTCCACCTCTTCTTTCCAGATAGACAAAAATAGGGCGAGGCATTGTGCCTCACCCTTGGGATTATACGGTCTTATTGAATTGAGAGCGACTCTCAGTCGTGATGGTGTCCACCGACAGTATCGGGATCGATGATGCCATCCGGATTACCACGCTGGATCGCCAGCTTGACCTCACCGATAGCACGAGTCACCTCAATGCCACGCGGGCAGGCCGGTGTACAGTTGTAGATCGTCCGGCAGCGCCAGACGCCGTTCGGCTCCGCCAGGATGTCAATACGGTCTTTGGCGGCCTGATCGCGGCTGTCGAAGATGAAGCGATGGGCCTGGACAATGGCCGCCGGGCCGACATATTTACCGTTGGCCCAGAAGCTTGGGCATGAGGTGGTACAGGCAGCGCACAGAATGCAGTTGGTCGTATCATCAAAGACACGGCGATCATCCGACGATTGCAGACGTTCGCGTCCGTCCGCCGGGACCGGATCGTTGTTGACGAAAAAGGGCATAACCTGACGGTAATGCTCAAAGAACGGCTCCATATCCACGATCAGGTCTTTGATAACTGGTAGGCCCAGAATCGGTTCGACCTGAATTTTGCTGCCCACATCGCGGACGAGCTTCTTGCAGGCCAGCATATTGCGCCCGTTGATGCGCATCGCATCCGAGCCACAGATACCGCTGGAACACGACCGGCGGAACGACAGCGTGCCATCCTGTTCCCACTTGACGCGGTGCAGCATTTCCAGCACACGGTCGGTTGGCTCTACGTCCTGGAGAGTGAATTCCTCCCAGTAGGGTTTATCCTTGCCAGGAATTTCCGGATTGTACCGACGAATTCTAAAGGTTACTTCCATCTTGCTCCATCTCCCCCTAGTACACCCGTTCCTTCGGCAGGAAGCGCTCGTCTTCATCTGCCAGCGACGTATCAACCTTCTTGTCGTGGTTCAGTTCGTACACCGGGTCTTTGATATACGACTCGCCGTTCTTGCGATGAACCAGCGTATGCACCATCCACTTGTCGTCGTCGCGCTTCTTGAAGTCCTCGCGGCTGTGTGCGCCCCGGCTTTCCTGACGGGCCAACGCACTCAGGGCCGTCACATCGGCCAGATCGAGCATACAACCGAGTTCCCAGGCTTCCATCAGGTCAGAGTTGAATTTGGAGCCGTTGTCGTCGATGGCAATGTCCGTCATGTAACGCTCACGCAGTTCCTTGAGCTTATCGACGGCCTCTTGCATGTTTTCTTCGACACGGAACACACCAACATTATCCATCATCACATCCTGCATGGCCTTGCGCAGTTCGTAGATGCGAGTCTTGCCCTTGCTGCCGCGAATACGCTGGAATTCAGCCTCGACTTCTGCTGTCGGGTTGGGCGGCATGGGGATGAAATCAGCCTGCTGGACATATTCGGCGATCTTGATACCACCCCGGCGTCCGAACACCACCAGGTCCACCAGTGAGTTCGTCCCAAGCCGGTTGGCCCCATGGCAGCTTACGCAGGCCACCTCACCAGCGGCATACAGGCCGGGCATTACCGTCCAGTTCTCATCAATAACAACTTCCGCGTCCACATTGGTCGGCACACCGCCCATCGCATAATGTGCGGTGGGCGCGACCGGCATACCTTCAGACAGCGGGTTCACACCGGCGTAGGTTTGGCATACATCAAGAGTCTCGGCCAGCGACCGGCGTACATGTTCGTCGTCAATGCGGCGCTCTTCACCGGATTCGGCCAGATAGCGGTTGACCGTCTTGGGCCGGATATCCAGGTGTACGTAGTCTTTACCCTGAATACCGTTGCCCTGGCGCACTTCCAGGTAAATCGCCCGGCTGACGACATCGCGGCTGGCGAGGTCTTTGATGCTCGGCGCGTAACGCTCCATGAAGCGTTCACCATGCCGGTTCACCAGCACACCGCCCTCACCACGAATACCTTCGGTCAACAACACACCCAGGCCGTAAAGGCCGGTTGGATGGAACTGGAAGAACTCCATGTCTTCCATCGGCACGCCACGCCGCAGCGGGATGGCTGCGCCGTCGCCGGTCAGGCTGTGGGCGTTGCTGGTCACACGCCACACACGACCCCAGCCGCCGGTGGCGAACATGGTTGCTTTAGCGTGGAAGGTGTGCAGTTCACCGCTGTCCAACTGAACAGCGACAACGCCCACACATGCGCCCTGGTTGACCATCATATCAACAACATGGAACTCATCGTAGAAATGCACGTTGTTCTTGATGCACTGCTGGTACAAAGTTTGCAGGATCATATGGCCGGTGCGGTCCGCCGAATGGCAGGCCCGGCGAACGGGTTTGTCACCAAAATTACTGGTATGGCCGCCGAAACGCCGCTGGCTGATGCGCCCCTCAGATGTGCGGTCGAAGGGCAGCCCCATATGTTCCAGTTCGATCACGGCGTCAATGGCGTTCTCCGCCAGGACGAGCGCCGCGTCCTGATCCGCCAGATAGTCACCGCCCTTCACCGTATCGTAAGCGTGCCAGAGCGGTCTGTCTTCTTCCAGATTGCCCAACGCCGCACCGATACCGCCCAGAGCGGCACCGGTATGGCTGCGCGTCGGATACAATTTGCTCACCACGGCTACAGTCGCGCCTCGCTGGCTGGCATAGAGCGCAGCCATCAGGCCCGCACCACCTGCGCCGACAATCACAGCGTCAAACTGATGTGTTTGCATACGAAATTACTCCAATTTCCTTTCCTTACAACACACGCTACTCAACACGAAGTCCCAGTTCGATCTGGGCTTCGATTGCCATATCGATGGCGGTTTCCTCAATCGTGCCCGCCAGCGCACCTGCACCCATGACCAGCAGAACAACCACGCCAATCACACACAAATAGATCGCCGCCCGCCGCAGCATATTGTTTTCCATCGTAAAGTCGGTCAACACATAGCGCAGTCCGTTGAAGCCGTGCAACACCGCCAACGCCAGCAGACCAAAATCCGCAAAGCGCCAGATGGCGACACCTGCCAGCAGATAGTTCCAGCGCTCACCGATGAACTCGACCGCAGTACCGGAGTCGTTGATGGCGTTACCGATGCGACCGACTACTTCGCCGGACTCAGCAGCGACACCGACGACAGCGGCACCCTGAACCGTCAGTTCAAACACACCTTGCAGCACATGCATCATCGCCAGATGGCCGAACACCAGCGGGATAATCAGCACACCACTGATACGCATGAACGACCACCAGAACCGCTCCGCACCGCTCGATTTCAGGGTTGATTTCCCACGGCCAGCGACCACACTCGTCACGGCAGAATAGGCCAGGGCGGCCACAATCGCTGCCACCGCGCCCAGTATAAACGGTATCTGCGCTTCAATCACATCGACCAGCGGCAGTACCGTCGGGTCTTCGTTGTAGAAATCCAGCACATGGCCCATCATCAGCGCGAACACCGGCACCAGTGTCAGCAGCGTCACGCCGATCACGACATAAGCTGCCTGACCTTGATGCCGCCACAAATGTGGGCGAAAATCAAAAACAGCGATACGTAAACCATTGTAAGCGTGATAGATTACACAGGCCACCAGGATGAACTCACCGATGGTAAACAACGGGGTTTGATAGGTGGCAATCGCTTCTTCATACAAACCCGGATAGAACACCGACCACGAGGTGTCGATGATGTGGATAAAGAGGAACAGGACAACGCCCAATCCAGAGACGCGATGAAGCACCCAGCTCCACTGTCCTATCGCTCCCCGATAACGCAACGTCTCCGTTAGCGTCATGACTAGAGAACTCACAGTATTACCTTTCTCTTCGTTATGAGTTTTGTCACAGGTATAATATATGCCTGATGGTTGTGATTTTCATTATGAGACGATTATAACATATTGGGAAAACGCCGCAATAGCACAGGTTCGTGTTATGATTAACCGCCAGAGGGAGATGATATATGTCACGCATCAATTTACAGTCTGTCGCCATGCAGATGTACGAAGACACCAGCCTTACCGATGAGTTAACCGACACACCTGCGCAAACCCTGTTGCAATGGGGCCGTGACCGGCTCACACAACTGGCTGACCGCTACACCGATGACTTTGAATCAGCCTTTAAGAGCCACTGCCGCGTGATGAAAACCATCAACCGCTTTACCTGGAAACGCCTGGATATGGACATCGCCACCCAGCGCGAATACCTGGAGAAGTACCTGGTGGCACCGGCCCGCGACATCGGCCACAATATCCCCCCCGGCATTATTGAAGCCTATCTCAGACAGCAATCGACACTGGATGAGCAGGCTAACGTCCAGGCAATGATTGACCTGTTCAAACCGTCATATCCTGTCGATTATTTTCGCTATTAAGCACTGGAGTCCTGATTCATGTCGTCCAGCGGCAAGTCCAGCAATTCGACTCGTTCGACCATCGCCACCATCGTTGGTGTCATTATCGTCGTCGTCACCGCGATTGTCGGCCTTCTGAATGACGGTGAGGAAGCGGCGGTTCAGCCGACGCCGACACCCCAGATCGTCCAACCGACTGCTGTTCCACCACCACCAGGTTTTCCTGAACTGACGCTTACCGCGCCACTTCCGCCCCCAGGCATTCCCGAACTGACACCGCAGTCCGCTTTCGCGCCGATCACATTGGCGCAGGGCTTTGGCGGAGGCAAAAGCTTCTGGGAAGCCTATTTCACCGCGCCCACCGGCAGCCGCGACTCATCGACCTATGTCGGCGGCGTGGACGAGATGATTCTGGCCGCCATCAACAACACCCGCATCTCGCTCGACATCGCCGCCTTCGAGTGGAACAATCCCCGCCTGACCCAGGCCGTCATCGCCGCCCACAATCGCGGTGTGCGGGTACGGATGGTGGTAGACGACGAACACGCACTCGAAGACGAGGACTCGACCATCCAGCAGGTGATCGACGCTGGTATCCCGGTCCATGACGATGATCGCAGCGGCCTGATGCATAATAAGTTCATGATTATGGACGCCAGCAGTGTGTGGACCGGCTCGATGAATTACACCATGAACGGGACCTACCGCAACAACAACAATGTTCTGCACATGCGTTCGCGCCGCGCCGTCGCCACCTATCAAGCCGAATTTGACGAAATGTTCACCGACGGCGAATTTGGCAAGCGCAGTTCAGATATTGATGGAACCAGCTTCACGCTTGACGGTATCCCGGTGCAGATTGTCTTCGCACCGGAGGACGATGTGGTCTCGGCACTGCTGGATGTGTTGAGTCAGGCGCAGAGCAGCATCCGGTTTATGACCTTCAGCTTCACACGCGATGATGTCGGTGAAGTCCTGCTGGAACGGGCTGGTGCTGGCATCAATGTCGAAGGTATCTTTGAGACCCGTGCCAGCCGCACCGAGTTCAGTGAACTGCCCCTGTTGTTGTGTTCCGGTCTGCCCGTCCTGGAGGACGGCAACCCGTTTACCTTCCATCATAAGGTCTTCATCATCGACCAGAAAACGGTGCTGACCGGCTCGTTCAATATCTCCAACAATGCCACGCGCCAGAACGACGAGAACATGGTTATCATCCAGGACGCCGACCTGGCACGCCTGTACTTGCAGGAGTATGAGAAAGTGAAGTCACAGGCTGGTGTGCCACCGATGGAACGTATCGAGTGTCCCTGAAAATTATGCTATACTCGGTGATATAGAACAAACTATCTGCGAGAAAGCCCTATGCCATTTATAGAAGCGCCGACCACCTTTTATCTCGGACGCCGCTACGACCCGGACCGCAACCGGCTGGACGATGACGTGGTGTACTACGACTCGCGTGATCTGACAACTCATGCGGTTGTCGTCGGTATGACCGGCAGCGGTAAGACGGGTCTGTGTATCAACATGCTGGAAGAGGCCGTTCTGGACCAGATTCCGGCCATCATTATCGACCCCAAAGGCGACATCACCAACCTGATGCTCACCTTCCCCAACCTGCATTCAGAAGACTTCCAGCCCTGGGTCAACGTCGACGATGCCCGCCGCGCCGGTATGGACATCCCGGTGTACGCCGCCGATGTTGCCCAACGCTGGCAGGACGGTCTGGCAAGCTGGGGCATCGTCCCCGACCGGCTGCGCTGGATGGAAATGGTCGCCCAGCGCAGTATCTACACCCCCGGCTCGGACGCTGGTCTGCCCATCAGCATCGTCGCCTCGCTCAAAGCCCCGACAGAGGATTGGGGAGCCAATGAAGAAGCCATCCGTGAACGCATCAACGGGATCACAACCGCACTGCTGGCCTTGATCGGCATCAACGCCCAACCCCTGGCTGACCGCGAACATGTACTCATCGCCAACATTCTCGAATTCAACTGGCGGCAAGGGATCGACCTCACCATGGAAGACATCATTCTCCAGGTGCAAAACCCGCCGTTCAACAAGCTGGGCGTGTTCCCCATCAACGAGTACATGACAGAGAAGCAGCGTTTCAAGCTGGCGATGGACCTGAACAACATCATCGCATCGCCATCCTTCCAGTCGTGGCTGAAGGGCCAACCGTTGGATATGAAGAGCCTGCTGTACCAGCCCAACGGACGCCCGCGCATTTCGATCTTCTACATCGCCCATCTCTCCGATGCCGAGCGCATGTTCATGATCACGCTGCTGCTGGAAAACATGCTCGCCTGGATGCGTACCCTCAGCGGCACCACCAGCTTACGCGCCCTGCTTTATGTTGACGAGATGTTCGGCTATTTCCCACCGTATCCCAAAAACCCACCGACCAAAGAGCCGATTCTGCGCTTGCTCAAGCAGGCCCGTGCTTTTGGTATCGGGCTGATCCTGGCGACGCAAAATCCCGGCGACCTCGATTACAAAGGGTTGAGCAACGCCGGGACCTGGTTCATTGGACGGCTGCAATCCACCAACGACAAAAAGCGGGTGGTGGCCGGACTGCGCCAGATGGCGACCGCCAACGAAAATATGGACATGGACGATGTAGAGGAGATGATCGCGGATTTGCCGCCGCGTGTGTTCCTGATGCGCAATGTTCACGATGATGGCGGCCCGACCCTGGTCCATACCCGCTGGGCCATGAGCTATTTGCGCGGACCGTTGACGCGCCACCAGGTCGGGGAGTTGATGCGCGAGCAGCGCCAGGAGTTGATGGCGAAAATACCAGAGCAGCAAAACGGCGGACAATGGCAGCAGCACACCGCCACCGTCAACCCCAACCCGGCACCGTCCAGTTTGCCCGGTATGTCGTTCAACGCGCAGCAGGCCGCACCACCGCCGCCGCCGGTGCAAACTTCGCAGCGACGGCAGTCGGCCTCATCTGCGCCTCGCGGATTTTCGCCCAATCCACCGCCATTATCCGGCTCAGTTGCGCAGTATTATCTACCGGTGCGCGTCCACGCTCATCAGGCCGGACTCAATGTTCAGGCGACGCAGATGGTCTACCAGCCGGTTCTCGTAGCCCAGGCCGTTGTCCGCTACCAGGACCGCAAAGCGAGCGTATACACCGCCCGAATTTTCACCTACCACGTTCCCGATTTGCAGCAGGCCGGTCTGGTTCACTGGGAGGACTATCTCACCGATCCGGTGGATGCACGCACCATTCAATCCGAACCGGTTGCACAGGCCGTCTATGGCGATCTTCCGCCAGGGCTAACGGACTCCAGCCGGTTGACAACACTCAAGCGCGAATTGGTGGATATGCTCTACAATACCGCTCTGCTGACCATACCGTTTAACCCTGATCTGAAGATTTATGGCTCGCCGGATGAGGAGTTCAGCGGCTATCAGGCGAGTGTGCAGCAGGCAGCACGCGAGAAGCGCGATGCCGAGATGGATAAGCTGACGCAGAAGTTCGCCGACCAGATGGATCGCCTGGAAGACAAACTGCGGCGCAAAGAAATCGAACTGCGGGCGGAAAAGAAAGAAATCAAGGACCGGCAGCGGGAACAACTCTATACCACCGGCGAGGCGCTGCTGAGCCTGTGGAAAGGCCGGACCAATTATACGCTGTCGCGGATGAGTCGGGCCAACCGTTACCGCAGCCAGACCAAAGAGGATATGCGCGAGAGTTACGACGCCATCGAGACCATCGAGCAAGATATGGCGGAGTTAGAGCAGGAGTACCAGGCACAGCTACAGCGCGTCAACGAAAAATGGGCCGCCATCGCCGCCAAAACCGAGGAACACGTCATCTCACCCTACAAGAAGGACATCCAGCTTGAACTCTTCGGGATTGGCTGGCGTCCGGCCTGGTACAGCCAGGTCAACGGTCAGATGGTTCTGGTGGACGCCGACTGACAATCGCCAGCACCACACCGACAATGATGACGACACTGCCAATCAGAGCCAGGGGTCGGGGAAATTCGCCAAAAAGGAAAAAGGCGATGATCCCCGACGCCACCGACACCGATTGCGACGAAATACTCACAATAGTCGCCTGGATGTACTTGACGACGTAATTGATACCGCTGTGGCCGATCAGGTGCGGACCCACCACCAGCACGATCACCCAGAAATACGCCTCACCGCTGTAACCGAAGGGTGAAGTCTGAAACACGAGCATGAACACGATGCTGGTCAGCGCTCCGCCGGTATACAGCAGCCAGACATACGGGACCAGTCCCACGCCGCTGCGGACTTTGCGCCCGACGGTGATGTAAACGGCAGCCATCAGTGAACTGAGAAAGGCCAGCAGCGCACCCAGGTTAGGGTTTGATCCGGCATCAACCGCTGTTGACGTGTCGGCATTCGACAGGCCGATAAACCCGCTGCCAGCGATGACCAGTACCAGACCGAAATACACACTGCGCGGCAGACGCGCCCGCAGGAACACGGTTTCGAGGGCAGCCACCCAGATCGGGCTGGTGTTGACGATCACCTGCGCGATCATCACGGCAGTGTATTCCAGTGCGACCGACATCAGCGTGAAATGGATCGACATACTGGCTCCTGCCACCATCGCCCACCCGATCTCGGCGTGACTCAAAGCACGCAATTGTGAACCGTAGCGACTGAAGACCAACGGCGTCAGCACCAGTGAGGCCAGAATAAGGCGCAGACCCGGTACGACCACCGATGCCATACCGGCGTCCAGGGCCAGACGCACACAAATTGCGGCGAACGATGTCACCATCATGGAAAATGCCAGCACCGCATACGCATGTGTGGCAGTCTGTCTTTTTTCGAGTGTCAGCACGGCCTAACCTCATTTGGGGCAACATGACCATTGTATAGGTCCCTCTGTGAACCATATGAGTCCGATTTGAAACTGATTAGACTCATCCCCCTACAGACCCAAATTCAGGTAAGATGGTAACAATACAGGAGAAACGCTATGCGAACCAACTTCAGTGCGGCACACAAAGCGATCATTGACGACATCACATCTGCCATGCCGGGAGTCAAAGTGGGCAAGGCATTTGGCTACCCTGCCTACAAAGTCGGCGGCAAGGTGTTCTGCTTTATCGGAGAAAGTGGGATTGCGCTCAAACTCCCACCGGAGCAGGTCCAGGCTTTGATCGTCGCCCATGACACGATGACAGTATTTCAGCCAACCGAGGGTATAATCTGGAAGTCGTGGGTGTCGATTGATCGCGAGAACGCTGCCGATCATCACCAGGATGTGGACCTGCTGGAAGAAGCCATGCAGTATGTGGCGGGCGGCGCATGATGTACGATCAGGACATTTACGAATACGAGTATGAAGAAGACGACACCCCGATCATCATTTACTATCCCGACCAGGAAGACGAACCGCGTTGGACTACACGCCGGATCATTCTGGCAGCGATTGCCATCATTATGATCCTGGCATTCCTGATGACCTATATCATCTTCCCGATTCTGGAAGGCGGGCCGTCTAATCAACCGCCGCCGGCCCCAACTCCCTTCCGCCCGCTGGTTTAGGCGTTGGTCTTCTCTTTATCTTTCGGTGGCAGCACGACACGCGGCTTGCTGCCCTCGGTCGGTGGACCAACAATGCCTTCCGCCTCCATCACGTCGATCAGGCGAGCAGCCCGTGTGTAACCGATTCGCAGCCGCCGTTGAAGCAGCGATACTGATGCTTTGTTCAGCCGCCGCACCAGTTCGACCGCCTCGTCGTAGAGTTCGTCCTCATGTTCGGAGTTCTCGCGGCTGCTCATACCAAAACCGGCGGAGTGGTTGTTGGCCGGGTCGGTCGTCTCGTCCCACAATGAACGCTGCGGAGAGGTCGCTGGCATACTGAATGGTTCCGCTTTGGGCAGCACCGGGCGTTTCTGCGGTGTTGGCTCATCATCCGACACCAGTGCCGTGATCGGCTTCTGCGGCGTGATACCCGCCGACTGCGCCTTCCAGAAGCGGTTGATGTTGTTGATCTCCATATCGGACACAAACACACCCTGCAACCGCAGCGGTGCTGGCGAGTCACCGCTCATATAGAGCATGTCACCTTTACCGAGCAGGCGTTCCGCACCCGGCTGGTCCAGGATGACACGGCTGTCCACACCACCGGCCACCGCGAAAGCGATACGCGCCGGGAAGTTGGCCTTAATCAGACCTGTGACGACATCCACTGATGGACGCTGTGTGGCGATGACGAGATGAATGCCGGTCGCACGCGCCAGCGCTGCGATACGGGTAATCACACGCTCGGTCTCTTCCGGAGCCAGCATCATCAGGTCAGCCAACTCGTCGATGATGACCACGATATAGGGCATATGCTCTTCTTCGGGCGGCTTGTGCGCGTTGTAGTCCTCGATGTTCCTGGCACCTGCGTTACTGAAGCGTTTATAGCGGTCATCCATCTCCCGCGTGACCCACTTCAGCACACCGACGATCCGTTCCAGTTCGACCACGACCGGGGCAACCAGATGCGGGATGCCATTGTAGCCGGTCAACTCAACGCGCTTGGGGTCCACCATGATGAACTTGACCGTATCCGGCGTGTTGCGGATCAACAGGCTGGCGATGATCGAGTTCACACAGACTGATTTACCTGAACCGGTGGTACCGGCGATCAGAAGATGCGGCATATCGGTCAGATCAGCGGAGACTGGCGCACCGTCCACACTCTGGCCGAGCGCAATCGCCAGCGGTGATTTGATCTTGGTGAAGGTGTTCGACTCCATCACATCGCGCAGGCTCACCAGCGACGCCTCTTCGTTCGGCACCTCAACACCGACGAAGCCCTTACCCGGCACCGGCGCTTCAATACGGATCGACTTGGCACCGAGTGCAAGCTGGAGGTCTTTATCCAGTGCGGCAATGGCACTCACCTTCACGCGGTTCTTCTTGCCGCCACGTACCATCAGATAATCCGGTTCCACACCAAACTGGGTAATCACCGGGCCGGTGTTGATCTCCACCACGCGCCCCGGTGCGCCGAAGCTCTGCAAAGTCTCTTCGATTGTGCGAGCGCGTTTCACCAATGTCTCACGGTCGAATTCCTGCTCGGAACCCGACGCCAGCACCGTCCGGTAATCGGGCAGTCGCCAGTTCTTCTGCGAACGGGCCGGATTGGTCGAAGCCACCGGCTGTCGAGCCGGGGTCGGCTGCGGTGCCGGGTTAATCACGGGCTGCGGCGTGGGTCGCTCTTCGACCTTCGGCGGTGCAGCCTGTTTGGGTGGCTGCGCGGCAGCGGGTTTCTCCGTGCCGTTGGCAAACGGGTTGACTGGTTGGACCGTCGCGTTGACAACCTCATCGTCATCTTCGTCTGACTCGGCGTCATCATCCGCATCATCATCATCGAGAATGCTGTTACGCAGATCAGCGACCGGATGCTTATGCTCGCCCGACCGTAGTTCGTTCAGCCGGTTCATGCGTGCGGCAAAAGCGTTAGCGTTGCCGGGTGTCGCCACGGCTTCATCATCTTCATCGTCGTCGTCGTCATCGTCCTCAAGCTGCGAGAACAAATCACGCGGCGGCGGAGTGGCCTCCGGTGTCGATGGCGGCGGAGCCGGTACCGGTGCTGCCGGTTTCTTCGTCTCTTCTACTGGCTCGCCCTCTTTACGAGCGCCCAACAAACCACCCAGAGTCGCTGACGCGGCAATAGAAGCTGCCGCCGTCATTGGTGACTGCTTCTCCTCTGGGGGTGGTGAGGTCGCGGTAGATTCGGATTCGGTCGATCCAGGCAGGGATTGGCGCAGCCGCCGGCCCAGTCCGCCCATAAGACCACCGCGCCCCCCGTCTTCAGCAGTCTGCCCGACTTCATTCGGAACGGACTGCATCTCGCGGCCCCCCATCTTGATGGGAATGGGTCGCTGTTCAATCGGAACATTGTTTTCCGGTGCTGGTAATGCGGCGGCGCTACCACCTGCTGGCAGGGCCTCGGTTTCCGGTTTGGAAATTCGCAGTTGCTCTTGCTCCACCGCTGTCTGCGCCTCCCGCTCGAGCGCTAACGCACGACGACGCTGCGCCCGACGTTCCACCGAAAGCTGGAAACTGCGCCAGATGCTAATCACAAACGCCGCAAGCTCGGCTGCACTCGTGCGCGTCGTCAGCATCAAACCGACGACCAGCCAGCCGAAAATGAAAATCACCGCGCTGACCTCACCCACATTAACCACCAACAGCGAGTACAACTCACCGCCGACGTAGCCACCGCCGCGCCCAGATTCGATGGATTGCAGGATGAAATTGTAGAATTCCTCCTGGGTGGCATAAATATACAGGGGGTTGAAGGTCTCGATGAACATAAACAACAACAGCGCTCCCACATACAGCATGGCGAGACCGGACACCCGCACCGGGTCGATTTCGGGCGCGTCTTCACCAAAGTGGCGGATAATCAGCCAGATGCCGATGGCCGCCATCACCAGAGGGATCGCCGGTGCGCCCCAACCGACCAGATCGGTGATCAAACCGTTAATCGATCCGGTTAACGCGCCCTGCTCACCGGAGAGCGCACTGAAGAAAAGCACCAGCGCACCGAACACCAGGCCGACGCCCAGAATATCGAGCTTGTCATCCAGTGACAGCCCTTCGCCCTGTTTAGCGTGCGGGACCTTACTGGCACGCGTCTTGCTGACTTTTGGCTGTTTCTGTTTTTTCGCTTTGTCACCACCACCAAACGGCAAACGGCTGCGCACACTGGCAAGTACACCCACGCCTTCTTTTTTGCCTTTGCCGGTTTTCTTATCTGGGCTTTCACCCGATTTTGACTGTCCCAACTGCGATTGGCGATCACCACCAACCGGTTTCGCAGTACCCTGAGTACCGCCAACCCGTCCGGGGCCAGGGCCGGGCGGTCCCCCGGCGGCAGGTTTGGCACCGGGCGATGGGCCATCGTCTTTCCTGGCACCGGGACGAAAACGACCGGCGAAACCGGATGCCATACCACCAACACGTCCGGCAATTCCACCGTCACCCTCTTTCTTCGGGGCAGACGGCTTCTTCTCGCCATCACCGTCTTTTTTACTGCCACCGATGGGCAAGCGTTTTGTCAGACCGCCGACACGTTCGGCAATTCCACCACCGCTGGGCAGCCGGTTTTTCAAGCCGCTAAGGGGGTTCCCACCACCCTTCTTCTCTTCCTTATCGTCTTTGTCGCCGGCGTCTTTCTTGGGCGGCGGGGTGCTGGCAGCAGGCCGCTTCGCCTCCTCTGACGGTCGGGAGGGTCCACCCGATCGACTGACCACTGGTTGCCGGTTCTCCGATGTATCGCGGATGCCACCGCCGCTGTGCGAGCGCGAACGATCTTCAGGCCGAGTTGGTGGTGAACCGCTGTATGTACGCGGGCGACTCTCACCGGAACCACCGTATGTACGGGGCCGATTCTCACCGCCTCCGGGGTTGTAGCGTCGTACCGGCGGCTCATCATCGCGGTTGGCTGGCGGACGGCTGCTGCTGCTGAATGTCGGAGTCCGTGTACCAGAATTGCCGAAAATCTTTGACCGATCCGATTCAGCATCTTTGGGGTCACGAGATGGGCCGCCTGCTCGATCTCGTCCGGGCAGCCCGGATGAACCACTCGCAGCAGTGTTACGGGTAAAGGGATTTACACTGGGACGCGGCGCATCAATCTGTTCGTCGTCATCGTCGAGTTCTTCCGCGTCGTCAAAATAATCGTCATCATCAATGAGGTCGTCGTCGTTGTAGAAACCCATAAAGAATCCTGTAACTTACTTCACCAGATGGGACAGGCAGGGTTGGAGAAACGCAATGTATCTCCATCATAGCATACTTTGCGTCCATCTGCGATATTATTTTAGCACAAAAGTTCTTAGAAAAGCATTGGAATTTAGCATCCCTCAGCCGCTGAGATCGTGTAAATCCTCCATCAGAATCACACCATCACGAATGGCTTTCAACGCCGCCGAATGCCGGTCTTTGGCATCCAGCTTGTTCATGATCGACGCCAATTGCTCGATCAAATCGATAAGCGAGACGTCAAGCTTATGGGCGATTTCATCGTTCTCGTAGCCCGCCGCAATATGAAGGAGGATGCGCTCTTCCTGTTCGGTGAGTTGGTGATCACCATGCTCTGTCGGGGAAAGCATCTCCCCTACAATCTTCTCCGCCACACCCCGCCCCAGCGCCAGTTGACCATCCATCACTTTCACCAGCGCTTCGATCAAATCGTCTTCGTCCGAAGATTTCAGGATGTAGCCATGCGCTCCAGCCCGCAGCGCCCGCATGATATAGGCTTCTTCTTCGCGTCCGGTCAACACTAGTACCTTGACCTGGGGAGCCTGTTCCCGGATAACCGGCAAAATATCGAACCCACCTTTACCCGGCATGTTGAGGTCCAGCACAAGTACATCGGGCAGAATGGCAAGCGTCTGGTTCAGCGCCTGCTCACCATCGCCAGCTTCAGCCACGACAACGAAGTCATCGCGGGTTTCAAGCAAACTACTCAGCGTTTTGCGCAGCAGTGTGTGGTCATCGGCCAGCAAAACTCGCAGAGTACGCCTTTTGGGCGGTGCCGCCTGACGTTGCTGCGTTTTTGTCGCCTCCAACCTATCGGCCCAGGCCGGTCGCTGTCCGGTTGTATCCGAAATGGCTGACTCGGCTCCCGGCAGCGAGGCTTCGAGTGCTGCCGCCATCGCGGCACAGGATTGGAACCGTCGAACCGGGTTCTTCTCCAGTGACTTCAAAATCGCGCCTTCCAGCGGCACCGGTATATCGGACGAAATCAAACGGGGTGGTGGTGGAGCCGCTTTCACCTGTTGCAGCAGCAGCGCTCCAATGTCGTCGGCGTTGAAGGGCAACTGGCCGGTCGCCATCTCATACAGCACAATACCGAGCGAGTAAATGTCGGTGCGATGATCCAGCTTGATCCCCTGTGCCTGTTCCGGCGACAAATACGCCGGTGTGCCGATGACCATGCCGTGTGCCGTCACACGCTTGGCATCGTGGGGCAGCGCCAGCCCCAGGTCCATCAGCTTGACCTGACCCTCTGGCGTCACATGGATGTTGGCGGGTTTGATGTCCCGGTGGATGATCTGACGTTCATGAGCATACTGCAATGCCAGCGCCATCTGCCGCCCCAAATCGACGACGACTTCCGGAGCCGACGGGATATACTGGGCCAGAGATACACCTTCAACGTACTCAATCACCAAAAAATGACGCCCACCATCTTCATCAATGTCGAAAATCGCCATGATATTCGGATGATTCAACTGGGCAGCCGATGTCGCCTCCTGGAAGAAGCGTTTGCGCGTGCTTTCCCGCACATGGGGCAGCAGCATCTTCAACGCAACTTCACGTCCGAGACGTTCATCAATTGCTTTGTAGACTGTCGCGGTGGACCCATCACCCAGGTGTTCGACGACTTTATATCGATTCCGCAGCTTTCGTCCGATCATGGTTACCATGTGACTGTATTTACGATAGCTATAGAATACCACATGCGTGACATACTCCCAAGCTTAAAAGACTTGGGCTTCTGACGTTAACGCCGGATGCCCAACAGATGTCGGGTCACCAAACCACAATCGCAGGTTAACTCCCGGTCTTGCAGTCCGAGTTGATGCCGCTTGCCACAACCCGAATAGATTTTGGTCGTCGGTGTCCAGCGGTCGATCTCAATCACCGTCTTGCCGCGATGTGCAGGTCTGGCTTCATCTCCGATTGCCATGTGGTCCTCCACTGAAAAGCAAACCCACAGACGACCCACTGCATCCCGCTTGATCGTCACCGTCTTAGGAATCGTGCAAAAACAACCTCCGTATTTACCTGGGGTAGAGGGTGTAGT
>CAYQJO010000058.1:0-20349 GCA_964417785.1 uncultured Anaerolineaceae bacterium
ACTACCGTGCCATCGGGCAGCACCACATCCCATCCGTCGGCATAATCTTCCCAGCCGGTGTCGGGATGGCGCACCGTGACGTGGAATGTCCAGGTTCCGTCACCATCTTCAACGGCACGCACAAATTCGACATCAGCGTTGGCGGCGCTGGTCTGACTGCCGCCGGCCATCATTTCCAGCACGCCACAGCCCGATAGAACTATCGTTGTCATGAGCAAGATTACATTACGTCTCATCGTGTTTATCTCCGTTTAGCAATTCGAATGGCGGTTGCAGATCATTTTGCAGTCACCAGTGGCTGTCTACTGTCCGGGTGCCGGAGGGCAGCCATCGCCAACCGGCCCGACCAGATCAGACCGCACCCAGCCTTCGGTAAAGAGGCCCTGGACCTGCGCCCGAATCCGGTACCAGACCAGACCACCGACGACTTCCTGCTCTGTCACATTCATAAGCTGACCTTCTTCTACCCGTGCCATCAGGTTTGAGGCTGTGGTGGCTCGCTGACGGATGTTGATGACCGGCTGTGTCACGATGACGGTACACAGGGAGTCCGGTGTCGGCGTAATTGACGGTGTGGATGTATACGTTGCCGTTGCCGTACTGGTCGGCGTTGCCGTCGGTGTGGAGGTGTGTGTCGGTGTTTTGGTGTGCGTCGGCGTCTCCGAGGGTGTGACGGTCAGCGAGGGTGTCACGGTCCAGGTGGCGGTTGCCGTCGCTGTCGCTGTGGATGTTGGCGTAAACGTGGCTGTGACAGATGCTGTCGCCGTTGGTGTTGGCGTATTGCTGGGTGTGGAGGAGTTGGTCGGCGTTGGCGTGATTGACGGTGTGAGAGTCTGTGTGGGAGTGTCGGTTGGCGGTGGGAACAACGCCGGTTCCCACTCGCTGCGGGTGAGCAAGGCGGCGAACCCCAGCACAATGATGATAATGCCCGAAACCGAGGCAATATAAACGCGGTTGCGCTGCCGTCCGCGTCGGATTTGATTTTCCAGGCGTTGCAGTTCGGTTCGCCGTCCCAGAATACGGAACGGTTCTTCCTTCATGATGTCGATCCACGACATGGCCTCGGAAAGATCGCCTTCTTCCAGGGCGACCTCAGCCCGTTCTAGATGGCGCGAGAACAGGTCGTTGACGGTCACACGGTAGCGTTCGTCCTGTGCCTGTTCCTGCAAACCGGCGAGCATGGTACGCGCCTGCGCCAGTTCGGTATCGAAGTTCTGGGCGATGAGAGCGGCGGCGCGTTCGATGGTCTGGCGGGCACGCTGGTTGTCGCTGGATAGGGCGCGAGTTTCCAGCATCAACTCGGACATGCGGTTGTCACCAGGATCGAGTTCGACGCCCAGTTCCAGCAGTCGCAGCGCGTCGGCACTCAATGCCAGACGCTCCTCGACAGAGGTCGCGCTTTGCGCCCGATTTACGGCGGATTGTGCTTGATCGATTATATGTGTCTTGATGCCGTTGAGCCTGTTGTTGGCGTCGGCCTGTAGCTGGGCCAACCGCTGGCTGGCAGGCATCACCTGACGGACCCGCGTCAGAATCGACATAACATGTTGCAGCGCCGATGTCTGTTCACTCAACGAGCCGCTGAGCGTGCTGAGGGCCACCGCCGCCTGATCGGTATCCTGCTGTAAGCGGCGGACCGTTTCGATCCGCTCCTCCGCCTGGGGATCGTTCGGGACGACCCGCAGCGCACCTTCGTACTTACGCAGGGCTTCGGCCCAGTTGTCGGTTGTCATCAACTGGTCGCCCTCGCTCAGGAGTTCACGCGCCAGCGCCAGGTCTTGAATGTCGAGCATGGCCTGTTCGACATCTTTCCAACTCAGGATACCAGTGCGCTGCGCCAGTTCCAGTGCTTCCCGGTAAAGGCGTTCCGCTTCGTCATAATTGCCGGCCCGTACCAGTGAGTTGGCACGGTTATAGGACACACGGGCGTCAAATGGAATACGATGGTCGGGGACGACACCCCGTATGATGTTGTCCTCGGCTTTTTCGCGGTATTCCAGTGCGGTCGCGTTTCCAGGCTGTATCGACAGAATCCGGTTGGCAATATCCACCGACTGCTGGTATTCGCCGGCGTAGTAGCGCTCGGTCAGTTCGGACATCAGCGTATCCACTTCCGGCCCAGAATAGAACGGCCCCTGCCCCGGTATTTCCTGGGTGCTGCGCGTTACTGTGGGCTGCTCCTGGGTGCTGCGGGTGGGCAGGTCGTTCTCTGGCGGTGGATAGCCGGAGGAGGTCGGATACTGCGGTTCTGGCTCTGGTTGAGGTGCCGCCGTTTGATCGATCCCATACTGCGAGAAAAGATCGTTCACCCGCTGGCGGGCATGTGGGGTGCGGCTGGCAGCATCTTGCAGCAGCGCCACCGTCTCGTCTTCATAGGGGTTAAGCGCCAGTGCCTCGCTCAGGATGTCGATGGCTTCATCAATATCATCGTCATCGCCAGCGATTTCGATGCGAATGCGAGCGCGTCGCAGCAGACCGCGCACGGTCGCCGCCGTTGGCGATGTCGGGTTGTTCAATCGTGCCAGTTCGGCAAAGAGGGCCTGGGCCTGGGCCTCTAAAGTGGTATTTTTGGAGTCCGAAAGCAGTTCGCGTGCCAGGGGTTCCAGTTGGGAGACTTCCTGCGTGATGTCGTCTGTATCGGCGCGTTCGCTGAGTTGATTCAGCCGCTGCCGTAGATCGTTGAGTCGTTGCTGTAAATCGACCATCGCTTTGCCTCTGGTTAAACCATATGCAAAATTACCCCAAGTCAGGTAGCGGCACAAGTGTGCGTTCGTATGTTAGAATAGAGACTTAAACTTACCAGAGGTTTTTCGGCAAATGATTGAACCTTCTCATCGCTTGCTCTTGATCTACGACGTTGATCCGACCCACTACGAAGAGTATTTCCGGTTTATGCGCATTCGCTTTGTGCCGGCGATGCAAGAGATGGGGTTGCATATGATGTTCGCGTGGCAGGTTTACGGTCGGAATTACCCTGAGCGCCAGATTGAGTTTGTGTGTGACTCCAGCAGCACCCTCCAGACTGCCCTTGAAAGTGATAAGTTCAAATCTGTCGAGAGCCGCCTGCGCCGGTTCACGATGAATTATCGCCGTAAGGTGATTCGCTTTGAGAACCGCTTCCAGTTTTAGCTATGGTATAATTACGCTAAACGATTGGATACACAGGGAAGCGTCTTTTGGATATAACATGGTATGGGCATAGTTGCTTTCGCATCACCGAGCGTGGGCAGATTTCTATTGTTACTGATCCCTTCTCCGAACAGATTGGGCTGGCGTTGCCCCGGCTCAAAGCGGATGTTGTCACGATCAGCCACGCTGCTGCTGGTCACGATAACGTCGAAAATGTGAAAGGACATTCCTATGTGCTTTCTGGGCCAGGAGAATACGAGATCGGCGGGGTGTTTATCTCTGGCGTGGCGCTGCCCCTGGTAAATGATGACGTTGTTCGCGAAAACGTAGCTTATGTGATCCAGTATGAGGCGCTCACGGTCGCTCATCTGGGTGATCTGGCACATGTGCCGGATCAATCGACCATTGAAGCGTTAGGTGAGGTCAATATTGCGCTGGTGCCAGTTGGTGGTGGGAATGCCCTGCGGGCCAGCATGGCCGCCGAGGTAATCGCGCTTTTGGAACCGAATTATATTGTCCCCATGCACTACGTGCTTCCAGGACTCAATCTGGACCTGGACCCGGTTGACAAATTCTTGAAAGAGATGGGCGTGAGCAAGCTCCAGGAAGAGGAAACGCTGCGCGTTTCCAGCAGCAGCCTGCCGGAACAACCGCAGGTGGTTGTACTCCAACCGCAAGTGTAAAGGATACGTCATGAGCGTCAAGTTGTTGATGAATTGGGATATTAAGCCCGGACGCGACCAGGACTACTTTGAGTTCGTTGTGCGGGAGTGGCTGCCCGGTGTGAACAAACTGGGTATCCAGACCACCTGGGCCTGGTACACGGTGTACAGCCGTGAAGATACGCCGCAGTTTATGGCTGAGGCGATTGCCGAAGACCTTCCCACCATGCGATCCATTCTGAAAAGTGGTGATTGGGACACCCTGCATGATCGGCTTATGGAATACGTAAGCAACTATACGCACAAGGTTGTACATGTCACTGGCGATTTTCAATTGTGATGGAAATCAAGAGAACCGCTCACCACATGTGGGCGGTTTTTGGTAGTTTATGCGCCATTAGACTTGACGATGCTTTTGGGGGTCTCTGTCTTCTCGACAATGCTCTTGGGTTCGTCTGTCTTCTTGACGATGGATTTATCCTCGCTTGATGAACCGTTCAGGATTTTCTTGGATGCTTCGCGGCTGTCGTTGACATAGAAGCCGCTCCCTTTGAAGATAACGCCCGCGTTCTGGACGACCCGCACCACGCGCTGTCCGGTTGATGGATCGATGGTCAGTGGGTCCTCGCTGAAACGCTGGCGATAGCTAAAGGTCGAACCATCTTCGCGACGATAAACATATTCAGGCATTGCTCGAAACCTCACCGTGTCTGTGTTTTACCATCCCAATCATACTCCACATTCTGTTGGAATTTCGATAGCGGGTTTTAAATTCTGAGCGTATATTCAGGTATAGTGGAAATAAATCACTCTAACGAAAGGACTGCATTGGGCGGTAACAGCCCGATTAACTATGAATTTGCTCATTATTGGTGGAACCAGAAATCTTGGTTATTTTCTCGTCCATCGCTTGCTCAAAGATGGACACCGGCTGACCGTTCTTAACCGGGGCTTATCAGGCGACAGTCTACCAGATACTGTTGCACGGCTGCGGGTGGATCGCACCAATGTCCAGCAGATGCGTCGTGCACTCGACGGGCGTTCGTTCGATGCCGTCGTGGATATGGTGCTGTTCCAGGGGGCTGAGGCCGAGGCGATAACCGACATACTTAGAGGAAAAATACAGCACTACATTTTTATCAGTAGCGGCCAGGTCTATCTGGTCCGCGATCAGGTCGAACGCCCCTTCACTGAAGCGGATTATGATGGGCCTCTGATTGAACAACCCGTCACCAACACTTATGACTACGAAGAATGGCTCTATGGGATGGGTAAGCGCGAGGCGGAAGATGCCCTTGCCACTCACCATGCCGAGAACGGGTTCCCCTACACCTCATTCCGGCTGCCAATGGTCAACAGTGAGCGTGATAGTTTTGAGCGGCTGCTCGGCTATGTCCTGCGCATCCGTGATGGCGGGCCGATTCTGATACCGGATGAGGACTGTCCCCGCGTCAGCACGGTGTATTCGGGCGATATTGTCGAAGCGATAGTGGGCGTCGTCACCGCCAACAGCGGTATTGGACGGGCGTACAACCTCGCCCATGATGAGATGATTTACCTGGAAGACTTTCTTGCGCTCCTGGGTGAGGTCATCGGAATCGAGCCAGTGATCCGGCGTGTGCCGCGTAATGTGCTGGATGCCAACGGCTTCCTGCCCGACTGCTCACCTTTCAGCGACCGCTGGATGTCTACTCTGGATAACCGTCTGAGCAAGGATGAACTCGGTATTCGCTATACGCCGCTGCGGACGAGCCTGGAAAACATCGTCGCATATTATGAAAAACACCCACCGCGACCACCCATCAGCTACCGGCGGCGGCATGCAGAGAAGAATCTGGTTTATGGTGAGACCTGACCAAGTACCGCCAGAACCTGGGCCACACGCAATGTGAGCCAGATGACCAGCGCAAAGATCAACAATCCGGCGCAGCCGACCACCAGGTAGGTTGCGCCCTGGTTTATGCTGCGCACCACCAGCCAGTAATACACCGCAGCCAGGACGAAGCCGGCGATCCGTGTGGTGACGATCAGGGTACCGGTCACCGTCCGGTTGGCCGTTGAAAGTGATCCGGCGATCCCAAGCGCGGCAGTGAAGGCGGCGTCGAGTACGGTGAAGGCGAACATGATGAAAGTTAACGGAAGCACATGAGTGATGGCACGCGGCAGGGTCTCACCGTGCAGCGTGTTGTAGCTGAAGACGAACGTCATACCCACCAATCCCAGGCGCAGCAGTCCGATCATCATATGGTCGCCCAGCAAGGCGTCCACTGACCCGCGCCATTTGCCCCATACGAGTTGACGGGCGCTGATGTTAGTTAGCAGCAGGACATCCCAGGTTCTGCCGACGCGCTCGCGGTTGATGCTGTTGGAGGCCAGCGCGACCGTGATGAGGATGACCACCAGATACAATGCGATATTCATGGTAATCATCAAGGCCAGACTGATGTTGACGATCCCTGTGATAATCGATGGCGTGCTGGTCAGATTCAAGCTGTCGCGCTCGAATAGCGCCATAAGCCAGATGCCGATGGCACTCAGGAACGCCGGGACAAGCATGATCGTCGCCAGCACGATCCAGCCGAATCCCGACCGGCTGCTGCGGATAACATAGCGTTGGTGGTTGAATTCGGCCTCGGCAATGATCTGGTGAGTCATAGATCGTCCTCGTTTTTACCGATTATACCGGCGTATATACACTGTGAGGCTTAAGACTCCAGCAGGCCCTTGAGATCGGCTACTGTCGTCGCCAATTCACCGCCACTGCCGCCTATGGTGAGCCAGCCATCGTACCCCCCTTCGCGCAGGGCGGTGATAACCGCCGCGAAGTCGATCAGACCGTTACCCGGCAAACGTCCGTTGTTATCCACCAGCCGGATATAACCGATCTGGGGCGCGTGCTGGCGCAGGGCAGTGATCATTTCGGTCTCTTCCAGCGCCAGATCACAGGTGTTGGCGGCGATGCGGACATGGGGATGGTCGTTGTTTTTCCGCAAAATGGACGCGGCCTGATCCAATGTCTGCACCAGATGCGTCTCGTAATGGTTGGCCGGTGCCAGATACAGATTGGTTCCCATCGCGTAGGCCAGATCAGACAGCGTGGTCTTGAGTTGTTTAACCAGCAGTTCACCTTCCAACTCGATCCGCGACTTGTAGGGATGCAGGTCGGGCAGGCGCGGGGTATCCCGGCGATGGGGGCGGAAGGTGGCTCCATCTGCGCCCAGGTCCAGCGCGGTCGCCATCGCCTGCCGAATATGAACCAGCGCAACTTCGCGTGCATCGAAATCGGGGTGGATCAGGTCGATGTCGCCGGCGTTGACTGCCGATGCCGCCAGCCCGGCCTGTTCCAGCGCCGCCACAGCGACCGTCAGTTGAGGGATGCCAGCATCCAGTTCCAGGCCGTGCAGACCGAGCGCTGCCGCATATTGCGCCCGTTCGGTCACATCGTTACCGGGCAAAATCGATTCTTGTATGGCGAGTCTCATCGCGAGAGTCCTTTGTGTTTTTGGTTCATAATACTACGAACCGGCAAGAGCTTTTTCGAGACCAAAGTCTGGTATCATGGAGGGCCGTTAGCGAAAGGATTGTGAATGCAGACCTGGAAAACCCTGTCCCGGCGCATGTTGATGCACCATAGCAAATTCCTGACTGTTGAAGAACACACCGTCGAACTGCCGGACGGTCGTCGGATTGAAGACTGGCCCTGGGTTGTGACGCCCGATTTCGTCAATGTGGCGGCGATCACCGACGCGGGCAAGTTCTTGCTGTTTCGTCAGGTGAAATACGCGGTTGAGGGTGTGACGCTGGCACCCGTCGGCGGCTATATCGAGCCGGGTGAGGACCCGTTGGCCGCAGCAAAGCGAGAACTGCTGGAAGAGACCGGCTACACGGCTGACCACTGGACCGATCTGGGCCACTGGGCAGTTGATGCCAACCGGGGCGCGGGAACCGGTTATAGTTATCTGGCACGCGATGCGCGTTGGGTAGCCGAGATCGATGCCGATGACCTGGAAGAACAGGCATTGGTGCTGCTGGACGAGGCCGAGGTCCGTACTGCACTTCTCGGTGGAGAGTTTAAAGCGCTGCCCTGGAGCAATCTATTCGCGCTGGCGTTGCTACACCAGCGGTAGGGTAATACTGAAGGTGGTCCCCACACCGGACTCGCTTTCGACGGTGATGTTGCCGCCGTGTTGCTGGACGATGCCCTGTGTCACCGCCAGACCGAGGCCGGTTCCTTTGGCTCGTAGATGCTTTTCTGACTGCACACGGTAGAACTTATCAAAAATATGAGGCAGGTCTTCGGCGGGGATGCCGAATCCGTCGTCCTGAAAGCGAAGAACAACCTGATCGGTATCCGCCTGGACGCTCACGCGGATATGGCCGCCTTCCGGCGTGTATTTGATCGCATTGGAAAGCAGATTGTGCGCTACCTGCCGGAAGCGGGTACGGTCCAGATGAACGGTAATCTCCGCATCCGGGAAATTCGGGACCAGTGTGATTTGCTTATCCTGCGCCAGGATGTAAAACATCGCCAGATCGCTGCGCAGCATTTCAAGCAGGAGAACGGGTTCTCGTGACAGCGGAATGCCCTCTTCAATTCGGGCCAGGTCCAGCAGATCACTGACAATCGACAGCATGTGGTCGGCAGCATGGGTGATACTGCGCATCCATTCTTGCAGCATTTCACCTGTGGGGCCGCAGGCTGCTACTTCCTCATACATGAGATCGATATAGCCTTGAATAATACTGATGGGATTGGTCAGGTCATGCGATACCACCCGGACCAGTTCATCTTTGAGGGTACTCAATCGTTCGATTTCGCGGCGCTGCTGGGCGACGGTGATATGACTCTGGACACGGGCCAGGACCTCGCGTATCTGGAAGGGTTTGGTGATATAATCGACGCCGCCAGCTTCAAAGCCGCGTACTTTGTCCTGGAGATCGTTCAGCGCACTGATGAAGATGACCGGGATACTTCGGGTGGTCTCATCGGCTTTTAGATTCTGGCAGACCTCGTAGCCATTCATGACCGGCATGGCGACATCAAGCAGGATCAAATCGGGATAATGCAGTGAGGCGGCTTCCAGCGCCATTTCGCCGCTCATGGCCTGATGGACCTGATAGCCATGTTGAGTCAGGATTTGTGATAGAATTTTCAGGTTATATACAGTGTCGTCTACGATCAGAATGCTACCACTCATACCGGTACCTGTATCCTCTTATTGCGCCGCATTATAGCATTAAATTCACTCTATTTCCTTAACATCGCTCTGTTAAAATATAATCCGTCACATCATATGAGGAACAGCAAATTTGATTCGTGAAGATCTTCGCAATATCGCCATCATCGCGCATGTCGATCATGGCAAAACAACTCTGGTCGATGGGATGCTCAAGCAGACCCATGTTTTCCGCGACGCTGATGCCGCCGGTGAGCGCATCCTGGACTCCAATGTGTTAGAGCGCGAACGCGGGATTACCATCCTCTCCAAGAACACGGCCATCACCTGGAACGATGTCAAGATCAACATCGTGGATACACCAGGGCATGCCGACTTCGGCGGTGAGGTCGAACGTGTGTTAAATATGGTCGATGGGGCGCTGCTGCTGATCGACGCAGTGGAAGGGCCGATGCCCCAGACCCGTTTTGTGCTGCGTAAAGCGCTGGCACTTGGTTTGCGTATCATTGTGGTTATCAACAAAGTGGACCGGCCCCATGCACGGTTAGAGGACGCACTGAACGAGACATTCGATTTGTTCATCGAACTCGGTGCGTCGGAGAAGCAGGCGGATTTCCCGGTCATCTACACCATCGGTCTGACCGGGCAGGCTGGAAACGTGCCAGACGATCTGGCTGACGACCTCGATCCGCTCTTTGAGATGATTTTGAAAGAGGTGCCGCCGCCGGATGTGGTGGTGGATGGCCCGGCCACATTGCTGGTTACGACGCTGGACTACGATAACTACAAGGGTCAGATCGGTGTGGGACGGGTCCATTCCGGCACGCTGCGCCGGAACATGGCGGTGGTTCGGATGACGCCGACGGGTGAACGCGTGTCCGGTCGGATCGAATACCTGTTTACCTATCATAATCTGTCCCGGCAGGAAATTGAGGAGGCGACCGCTGGCGATATTGTCGCCTTTGCCGGATTCAATGAGTTGGGTATCAGCGATACTATCGCCGCGCCAGAGGTCACCGAAATGCTGCCGCGCATTGCCGTTGAAGAACCGACGGTCCGCATGACCTTCGGTGTGAACACTTCGCCCTTTGCCGGACGCGAGGGCAAAACCGGCTGGGGAACATCGCGGCGGCTGCGCGAGCGCCTGTACAACGAAACACGCACCAATGTGGCGCTGCGGGTTGAAGATGGATCGTCGCCGGATCGCTTTGTTGTCAGTGGACGCGGTGAACTGCACCTGGGCATCTTGATCGAGACCATGCGCCGCGAAGGCTACGAGTTCGAGGTTAGCAAGCCGGAAGTGATCTTCCATGAAGACCCTGAATCGGGTGAACTGCTGGAACCGATTGAGGAAGTTTATGTGGAAGTAGCTGATGACTCCGCCGGGGTAGTCTTCGAGATGCTCGGTGGACGCCGGGGGCAGATGGTCAACATGAACAGTGAGAACGGCACGACCTATCTGACCTATCTGGTCCCGACTCGTTTCTTGATCGGTTTCCAATCGCAGTTTATGCGGGCCACCAGCGGCATGGGCCAGGTCCACAGCATTCATCATAGTTATGATGTGATCAAAGGCGAGTCACCCAGCCGCCAGTTTGGCAGCCTGATCGCCGACCAGAATGGCACAACCATGCCTTACGCGCTGGTCAACCTTCAGCAGCGCGGAATCTTCTTCATCGGGCCGCAGACTGAAGTCTACGAGGGGATGATCGTCGGCGAGCATATCCGCCCGGACGATATTTCCGTCAACGTCGCCAAAGCCAAGCACTTGACCAACTTCCGCGCCAAGCCGAGTGAAGTTACCGACAATCTGACTCCGCCGCGCACGATGAGCCTGGATGACTGTATCGAATTCCTGGCCGAGGACGAACTGCTGGAAGTCACGCCGAACAATCTGCGCCTGCGCAAACGCATTCTCAACAACGAGCAGCGTCTCAAGGCGGTCAAGGCCGCCAAGAAACTGGCAGGTACCGCATGACACTGAATTTGAACCGGATTCTGCCGGTTGTCGGCGGTGATGCCGCTCAACATTTTCCCCGGACATGTGGATTATCTACGCCGGAGAGGAAGGTGACCGTCAGGAAGCCCTGCAGAACTTCAGCGAGGCATTGTTCGTCAACATCATCCCGGCGGGATTGGGGGTTATTTTCGCACTGCGCGGCCAGTTATAATGGAATGAAATAGATGTTCTAAATGGCAGTGAGGGCAGCATGCGTGTAGATGATCGTTACGAACTGGGTGATGTGATTGGCCGGGGTGGTATGGGGATCGTGCATCGCGGCACAGATACCCGGACAGGTGAAACGGTCGCCGTCAAAATCCTCAAGCCACAGGTCCTTGCGGATGAACCGGAAATCCTGGAACGATTCTACCGCGAGGCCCAAGCGCTGCGCCAGCTTAACCACCCCAGTATCGTCAAGGTGCTGGCCGCTGCCGATAATTACATCGTCATGGAGTATATTGCGGGTGGCTCATTGTATGACGATCTCAAGCGTGATGGAGCGCTGTCGGTCGAACGCACCCTGGAAATTGCACTCGATCTGGCGGACGCCCTTACGCGGGCGCACCGGCTCGATATTGTCCACCGCGATTTGAAACCTGGCAATGTGCTGCTGGCGCAGGACGGCACCCCACGCCTGACTGATTTCGGTGTGGCCCGCATCGGCAAGCAAGACCGTGTGACGGAAACGGGTGTGGCGGTCGGTACAGTGGATTATCTGTCGCCGGAAGCGCTGGAAAACGGCGATGTGGATCACCGGGCCGATATCTGGGCCTTCGGGGTGATGTTGTTCGAGATGCTGGCTGCCCGCCGCCCCTTCGTCGGCGGCAATGTGAGCCAGTTGATTACCGAAATCCTCACACGCCCGGTGCCTGACCTGGAAAGCCTGCGTCCGGATGTCCCGGTGGCGCTGGTTGACCTGATCTATCGGATGCTGATTAAAGATGTACATGCCCGGATTCCGAGTGTGCGGTTGGTGGGTGCCGAGATCGAGGCGATTCTGCAAAACGACACCACCACCATGCAGCGTATCAAACCGCCGGATACCGATGGCCGTTTCAAAACCCACACCTCACAAATCGGCACGATCAGTCTGGCACCGCCCAACAACCTGCCCGTGCAGCCGACATCGTTTGTCGGTCGCCAGCTTGAATTGCGCGAACTCCATCGTCTGATTGATGATCGTCAGGTACGGCTGGTGACATTGACCGGGCCGGGTGGCACCGGGAAAACACGGCTGGCGCTGGCCGCCGCTGAACACTACGTCACCGAATTTCTCAATGGAACTTACTTCATCCCGCTGGCACAGTTGGACCGGGTGCATCATGTCGTCACGACGATTGCCGACACGGTTGGGTTTACCTTCTCCGGGTCAGGCGACCATATCCGTGAGTTGTGTGATTATCTGGCGGAAAAAGAGATGCTGCTGGTCATGGATAATTTCGAGCATCTGGTGGACGGTGCGTCGATCATCGCGGAGATACTGCAAGCGGCTCCTAATCTCCAGGTCCTTGTGACATCGCGTGAGCGGCTGCGGCTGCGCGGTGAATACATTTTTGAAGTGCGCGGAATGATTCTGCCTGATCCAGACCTGCCGCCGGAAAACCTGCTGGAATACCCGGCTGTTCAGCTTTTCCTGCAAAGCGCCCATCGTGTTGCGCCCGATTTTGCCCTTGATTCGGAGTCAGCGTCCGGTGTGGTGCGGGTGTGCCAGCTTGTGCAGGGGTTGCCCCTGGGAATCGAACTGGCTGCTGCGTGGCTGGATATGCTATCGCTGGATGAAATCACCCACGAGATCGAAACCAACCTGGATTTTCTGGAAACCGATTTGCGTGATGTTTCCCAGCGCCACCGCAGTATTCGCACCGTGTTCGACTCATCCTGGAACATGCTAACCGGTGAGGAACGAGATACTTTCGCTCGTCTGTCGATCTTTCGTGGGGGATTCGAGCGCGAGGCGGCGCAAAAAGTCGCCGGGGCAGGATTGCGGACCCTGACGACGCTCATCAATAAGTCGCTGTTGCAGCGCGATCCCACCGGACGTTACCGTCTGCACCGGCTGCTGCGCCAATACGCCGAAGCGCACTTTCATGAGCGCGATGACTGTACGACGGTCTATACTGCGCACATGGACTATTATACGTTGTTCCTGGAAAAGCTGGTCCAGCGCTTCAACACTCACAACGAGCATCAGGTCGGTGATTTGATCGAACTGGAACTGGAAAATGTGCGGGTTGCCTGGGATTGGGCATTGGAACACGGCCACTGGGAAGCGTTGGATCGTATGAGCCGGTCCATGCTGCTGTTCTACCTGGGACGCAGTATGCTCTATGAGGGGATTGCGGCGTTTAGCGGGCTGGTTGAGGCGCTGCAAGCGGCAGGCGAGATCGACACACGCTATTATTGGCGTGCACGCGCTCACCGTGCCTGGATTGCCGGACGTGTGGGTGATTACCGCTGGGACGATTCCAGCGGAGCCTATCTGTTCTTCAAGGACGCCGGTGATTTAAATGATATGGCCGATGCGCTCAACACCATGAGCTATATCAAGATGATGCAAGGTCAGTATGCTGAATCGGTCGCTCATGCGGCGGAGGCATGCGAACTGGCGCAGCACACCGGCGATGTCACGTCATGGTTCATGGGAATGGGCAACATGGGTTATGCAGAATATCTGCGCGGCAACCTGGAAGAGGCGCGTGCGATTTACGAAGCCACCCGTGTTCGCGGTGAGGTCGTCGATTACTCACCGACGGGTAATGCCTATGGGTTCAACAATATGGGCGAGATTTTGCGGGCAATGGGCGAGGTAGTGGAAGCACGCAGCCTGTTCGAGCAAGCCTATGCCATCTTTGAGCAGCACAAAATGCGCCGGGGCATGGCGTTTACGCTCAACAATCTGGCTGGTTTGCAATTTATGAACGGCGATCACGACGCGGCTCGCAGCAGCTATGAACGCGCCTACGAGTTGAACAAAGTGATCGGCGACCAGTACGGAATCGGACACTCGTTGAGTGCGCTGGGGAATGTGACGCTGTTTTCCGGCGATCTGGGAGCGGCGCTGTCATATCATCAGCGCAGTCTGGCGATCCGCCGCCGGTTGGGCGATCCGCGCGCCATCGCGGATTCGCTGCTCGACCTGAGTACGGTGGCGGTTGCTATGCGTGATCCACAGACGGCACTCGACCACCTGAGCGAAGCGCAATCGCTGAATCGTGAGATCGGCGGTGAGGTCCAGCGCGGCACGATCCTGTTGACGAAGGGTACAGCGTTGATTCAGGCTGGGGATTACCCGACAGCGGACCGTATTCTGGCTGAAGCATACGATCTTTCCAAGAAGTCCAGGAACGATTTAATGGTTATGCGCAGTCTCAGCGGTCTGGGTGAGGTGGCGCTGGCACAGGGGCGATTGGCGGATGCACGCGAATGGTTTGCCCGTCTATATCATTTCTGCGCCCAGATTGAGTACACGCCGGGGGTGCTGCTGGCGCTGGTGGGCTATTCGGCGGCCAGTCCGGTCGAAGCGGACTGGCAGCGGCGCGTTCTAGCGGTTATTGACGCCGAACTGCCGGTTGAGATCAGTTTATACACCCCGTTCTTGATAGACCGGCTGGCTCAGGTTCAGGCGCGGATGGCGGGTCTCGCGCTGGCGGCGATAGACGAGACCGTCAGCAATGTCGCGGCGGATGTCTTCTCAGGACGTGAGGCGCGGTAGCAAGCCGCTGTAGCGGCGCGAGACCTGGTTGTTCTTGACGGCGATATGGACGGCTCGCCGGTTGCCGACCAGGACGACCATCTCACGCGCACGGGTGATAGCGGTATATAGCAGATTGCGCTGAAGCATCATGTAGTGCTGTGTCAGCAGGGGGATCACCACCACCGGATACTCAGACCCCTGGCTTTTGTGGATGGTAATGCAGTAGGCATGGGCCAGTTCGTCTATGTCGGCGAACTGATAATCGACCACGCGCCCATCGATCACGACTTCCAGCAGATTGTCGTATTCGTCAATCCCCCGGATGTGACCGATGTCGCCGTTGAACACCTCTTTCTCGTAGTTGTTGCGCGTCTGCATGACCTTATCGCCCACGCGGAACAGCCGCCCGTTGAGCTTGCGCTCGGCGATGCCGCGTTCGTTGTTGAGGGCTTCTTGCAAGGTGGTGTTCAGCGCATTGACACCGGCAGGACCGCGATACATCGGCGCGATGACCTGAATCTCCTCCATCGGATTGTAACCGAAGCGGCGCGGGATGCGGTTCTTGACGACATCGACCACACGCTCCGCCGCATTCAACGGTTCGTCTTCGCCGAAGAAGTAGAAGTCGTCACTCTGGTTGTCCATGAACGGCGCGTCACCGCTGTTAATGCGGTGGGCGTTAACGATGATATGGCTATTTTCGTCCTGGCGGAAAATGCGATCCAGCCGGGTCACATAGGCCACACGGCTGTTGATGACATCGCGCAGGACATTGCCAGCGCCCACACTCGGTAGCTGGTCCACATCACCGACCAGCATCAGATGCGTCTCCGGGCCGAGCGCCCGCAGCATCCCGCTGAATAGCTGCAAATCAATCATGGATGCTTCGTCAACAATCAACATCTGGACCTTTAACGGCGAGTCTTCGTCGTACTCAAAGCCATCGCCCGGTCGGAATCCAAGCAGGCGGTGCAGGGTGGAAGCGTCCTGTCCGGTGGCCTCTGCCAGCCGTTTGGCTGCCCGTCCGGTAGGCGAAGCCAGGGCGTAGTCAAAGGCTAGGTCTTCCAGCGCTGCGATGACCATACGCAGCGTTGTCGTCTTGCCTGTACCGGGTCCACCGGTCAACACCGACACTTTGCTGCTGAGAGCATAGTGGACGGCGCTTTGCTGCTGCTCGGTCAGATCGACTTCGTTCTGGCGGGCGATTTGGGCCAGATAGCTGTCCCAGTCGGTGTCGGCGGTCGTCTCGGTGATGATTGACGGCATATTCGCCATATCGCGCAGGCGTTCGGCGGCGATGACCTCGGCGCGGTAGTAGCCGGGTAGATAGATGGCCTCCATGTCCCCTTGATCGAACCAGACTGTATCCAGGACCAGATTGCCCGATTGAATCTCCTCATCCATTAATGCGATGATCGTCTGTGGTGAACTGCTGAGTTGCAGCAGATCGGTGACCGTCTCGACCAGCAGTTCACGCGGGGCGAAGGTGTGGCCCTCATTGGAAAGCTGGTTGAGGGCATACCGCAGTCCGGCCCGAATGCGTTCGGGAGCTTCGAGTTCCATGCCCATGTTGCGGGCGATCTGATCGGCTTTCAAGAAGCCGATGCCGAACACTTCATCCGCCAGGGCGTAGGGGTTTTCTTTGACCGCGTTGATCGTCTCCGTGCCGTAGACATCATGGATACGGTGGGCCATACGACTGGTGACGCCGTAACCCTGCAAGAAGATCATGGTCTGGCGCACGGCATGATTTTCCGCCCAGGCTTTCGCCAGATCGTCCGCCAGCGAGGTCTTGAGACCGGGGACTTCGTGCAGCCGGTGCGGTTCCCGGTTGAGGATGTTGATGGTCTCAATCCCGAAGTGGTCTACGATCTTTTCGGCGGTTTTCTCACCGATGCCGCGCACGATGCCGCTGGCAAGATAGCGTGTGATGCCCTGTTCGCTTGATGGCAGGATCGGTGTCACCGTCTCGACGCGCAACTGCATGCCGTAACGGGCGTCATCAATCCAGGTACCGGTGAATTCGGCGTCCTCACCCACATTGAGTTCAGGCATGGTACCGACGACGGTGGCAGTGCCATCACGGGCGACATGGCTGCGGGGCAGCCGGGAATCCGGGGTGATTTTGTAGACGCCGTAACCGTTTTCGGCATTGTAATAGGTGACGCGCTCGACCGAACCTGTGAGTTTGTCCATCAAAATACTCAACACTAACGACAGGTTCTTTAGTTTAGCTGAAGGTCATCGAAATGAGAAAGGCGGATATGATATGCAAACGGGCGCAGTGCTGCGCCCGTTTGCATGTAGTGAGAACAATCTTAGATGTCGAAGTAAAGCTGGAACTCGTAGGGATGCGGGCGCATGGCAACGGATTCGGCTTCTTCCGTGCGTTTGTAGTCGATATAGCTGTCGATGATGTCCTGAGTGAAGACACCGCCCTTGAGCAGGAACTCGTGATCGGCTTCGAGTGCATCCAGCACCGCGCTCAGGCTGCCGGGGACCATATCGGTCTCCACATGACCTTCGTACAGATCGACATCGGTTGCCTCACCGGGATGAATCTTGTTCTGGATACCGTCCAGACCGGCCAGCATCAGCGCCGGGAAGGCGTAATACGGGTTGGCGGATGGATCAGGGAAACGAGTCTCAATCCGTTTGGCTTTCGGGCTGTTCAGATATACCGGGATGCGGACGGCTGCGGAACGGTTGCGGTTAGAATAGACCAGATTCACCGGCGCTTCGTAGCCGGGGACCAGACGGCGATAGCTGTTGGTCGTTGGGTTGGTGAAGGCCAGGATCGCCGCAGCGTGCTTGAGAACACCGCCGATGTAGTACAGTGCCAGTTCACTCAGGTTGGCGTAACCGTCACCGAACATGAGGGTTTGGCCGTCTTTCCAGAGACTCTGGTGGACGTGCATACCGGAGCCGTTGTCCTCGAACAGCGGCTTGGGCATGAAGGTGGCGCTCAGGCCGTAGCGAGCGGCGACATTGCGGACGACATGCTTATACAGTTGCAGCTTATCCGCCATACGCAGCATCGAGTCGAACTTCATGTCGATTTCGGCCTGTGCGCCGCCGCCGACTTCATGGTGATGGACCTCGACGTCAATGCCGCAGCCGATCATGGTGGCGACCATTTCAGCGCGGATGTCATGGGTCTTGTCGTTGGGGGGCAGCGGGAAATAGCCCTCTTTGATTCGGTTGAGGAACGCCATAGATGGGTCATTGCTGGCGCTGTTCCAGAAGCCCTCGTGCGAGTCCACGCGATACAGGCTTTCGTTGGTGGAGGTGTTGTACTGCACGTTGCTGAACATGAAGAATTCAGCTTCGGGGCCGAAGAAGGCCGTATCCGCGATGCCGGTTTCTTTCAGATAGGCTTCGGCACGTTTGGTGACGCCGCGCGGGTCACGAGGATAAGGTTCGCGGGTAATCGGATCGTATACGTCGCAGGTGAAGGCCAGCGTTTTGGCCTTGAAGAAGGGATCGACGTAGGCCGTCGACAGGTCTGCCATCAAGATCAGGTCGGATTCATTGATGGCCTGGAATCCGCGAACGCTGGAGCCGTCAAAGCCAAAGCCGTCTTCAAAAACACCCGCATCCATGGCTTCTGCCGGCATACTGAAGTGATGGACCACACCTTTGAGGTCGGTGAAGCGAATGTCAAATTCGGTCACTTCGTTGTCTTTTGCCCATTGCAACAAGGCATCCGGGGACTTCCGGGCATCCTCTGGCGGGACAAATTTCGGCATGGTTGTTCTCCGTTTGGTTAATGTCACTAAAATACGGTCACATTGTAGAAATGTTCCGCAAGATATACCGGGTCAGAAATAGCCAAATTTGGTGAAAATTTTGCTGTCAGATATAGCTAAAGAGCCGCGCTGATGGGCAAATTTCTCAGGCTCATGTTACAATCCTGGCATATATTTTGGTCCACGTAATTGAAAAGGGAGTTTGGGCATGCGCCGAGTTCTGATTTCACTTGTGATTCTGGCTGCCGTATTGGTGCTGGCTCTGCCGTCATTGGCGCAGGAGCAGACCGTCCATGTCGTCCAGCCAGGCGAGAATCTGTTCCGCATCTCGTTGCGTTACGGCACGACGATTGCCGCGATTCAGTCGGCTAATGGCATCGCCAATCCGAATTTGATTTTTGTCGGCCAGCAGTTGATTATCCCAGGTGATGATGGTGTGCCGCCGGTGCCGACCCAACCGCCAGGGCAGCCGCAGCCACAGCCCACTGCTACGCCTGTGCCGCCACCCACTGACGGCCAGTTGTATGTGGTGGTACCGGGCGATACCCTCTCGCGCATTGCCCGCCGCTTCAACACCACCTATCAGGCGATTGCCGCTGCCAATGGCATTGTGAATCCCAATCTGATTTTTGTCGGCCAGCGTCTGACGATCCCCGGCACGACGCCCCCCGGCCAGCAGCCGCCGGTGGTTCCCACGCAGCCGCCGACGACTGGCGATCCGCCACCGAGCAACGCGCCAATCGGCGGATTTGAGTTGGGCGGTCATGTTGAAGGCTTCCGTTTCCCGGCACAGATGCGCGAGGCCGGGATGACCTGGGTGAAAAAGCAGCTTCGCTGGAATCAGGGGCAGGGACCGGAGATTGCACAGGGCTTGATCGATCAGGCCCGCAATAACGGTTTCAAGATTCTGCTCGGCGTTGTCGGCAATCCGAATGAACTGGCGGCCAATCCGACGCAGTATTACCAGGACTTCGCTAATTTCCTGGCTGGTGTGGCCCAGTTGAACCCGGATGCGATTGAAGTGTGGAACGAGCCGAACATCGACGCGGAATGGCCTGCCGGTCAAATCAACGGCGCGTCGTATACGCAGATGCTTCGCGCAGCCTATACGGCCATCAAGAATGCCAACCCCAATGTGCTGGTTATCAGCGGTGCGCCCGCGCCGACCGGTGCCGAAGGGGCGTTCCCCGGTCGCGTGGTCAACGACGACAACTTCCTGCGCCAGATGGCCGGTGCCGGTGCCGCCGGTTTCATGGACTGCGTTGGCCTGCATTACAACGAAGGTGTGCTGCCACCGACCGCTCGCAGTGGCGACCCGCGTGACAGCAGCAACCACTATTCCCGCTACTACCCGACGATGGTCAGCCTGTATTCGGGTGTGTTCCCCGGTAAGCCGCTGTGCTTCACCGAACTCGGTTATCTCAGCCCCGATGGCTTCGGTCCGCTGCCGCCGGGATTTGCCTGGGCCGCGACCACCAGTGTGCAGGAACAGGCCGCGTGGCTGGCATCGGCTGTGCAACTGGCCCGCCAGAGCGGTAACGTGCGTCTGATGATCGTCTGGAATGTGGACTTCACCAGTTATGGCACGGACCCGCAGGCGGGATACGCTATCGTGCGGCCTGACGGTACCTGCCCATCCTGTGCCACCCTGGGCGCAGCGATGAATTAACAACACTGCATGGGGATGGCCTCGCGCCATCCCCATGGATACGATTAACCTACGCCGGTCTGCTGTGCCGGGTCTTTGTGTTATAATGCCGCCCTGTACGTGAGCGTAGCAGGGCTTTTTCTATGCGTATTCCTGGATGGCTGGTGTTGGTACTCAGTCTTGGGATTCTGGTCAGCGGAACGGCGATGTGTTCGTTCATCAGCTACACGACCACCCGCAGTCTGGTGATCGACGCCCGTGACAGCGGTGTCGATGTGCCGGAACTCC
>CAYQJO010000059.1:0-20173 GCA_964417785.1 uncultured Anaerolineaceae bacterium
GCGGTCGATATAGCCAACCGCGCCCCGTTCCAGCAGGGTTTCACCGGTGCGGGTCGCCAGAATGATCGCCATGGCCCCCAAATCGGTCAGTAAGGCGTCAACGATGCTCTGGGCTGCGTTGACATCCAGGCCGGGAACAGTCCCCAGGTCCATGCTTGCGCCGTTACTGCTGGCAGGTGCGGGGGCAGTCATCGCCGCCAACATCGCATCGTGGCTTTCCATACCCGCCACCATGACTTTGAGGAAGGTATGGACTTCAAGCGGACGGCACATATAAACGAAGGGCGAATCCTGCGCTGTCTCTTCGTCCATTTCGTCGGGGTCATCAACATCGCCCAGCACAACAACCGAGGTTTCTGGTGCAACCTGCTTGGCCCGCAAAGCGAACTCATAGCCTTTCATGTGGTCATCAAGCTCGACCGCAGAGATCACCAGACGCGCTTTGGGCAGTTCTTCCAGGGCATCGCCGCTGCCGGGTACATCGATCTGGATCACCGTAAGGTCCAGCAGTTCAATTGCGGAACGCACGATCCGTGCTATTGCACCCGTTGGGTCCACAGTAATGATGCGCGGCAAACCGGACATAGACATTTCACCAAAATACTTGATACGTGTCAATGTCATTATACTGTAGAAACACGGTTGGTTTGAACCATACTTTCCTTAAGGTTTTGCCGTAGGTGAATCGTACCTCGCAACATCTTTTCTGTTACGCTAAAGTTATGCCGATTATAAAAAAGTCACAAAGAGCCATTCGATGGTTAAACGATTATTGATCTCATTGTTCCTTCTGGCACTGGCTGGCTGCAATTTGCCCGCCAGTCCGGATGATAACGAAGTCAGCCTGGGCGGCGTACCGGCGGTGCGTATTGCCGCACCCCTGGCGAATGCGACCTACAACGAAGGTGTGGAAGTCTACATCCAGGTCGCTGTTACCAACCCTGGCTCCGACGTCGTCCGTGTCGATGTCCAGGTGGATAACAACCTGCTGGCGTCGTTCGAGCCGGAGGAAGCCAGCGCCGACTTCTTCAACTTCACCGAGACCTGGACGACGGAGGGTGCGGGGTCGCACACGATTTCGGCCACTGCTTTTCAGGTCGATACGGCGGCCAGCGCACCGGCCTCAGTGACAATCAATGTGGTAGCTTCGGCTCAGCCGACCGCAACGGTGACGGATGAGGTGTCACCGACGGCAACACCGACGGAGCGACCGGACACAGCGCCAACCGAACTACCCGCAGAAACGGTAAGCGTCGTGGAGACAGAAGAGGTCATCACTCCCGACGGGCCGACGGCACGTTTTGAAAACGGGATCAATGTGCGGCGCGGACCAGGGACCAATTTTGTGCCGCCCATCGGCCAGTTTACCGCCAACCAGACCACCGAGATTTTAGGCACCAATCTGGACGGGTCCTGGCTGAAAGTCCGCTATGGAAGCGGGGAAGGCTGGGTTTATGCGCCGTTGGTGACGGTTGAGGGTGACATCAGCAGCCTGCCAGCAGAAACCGGACCGGCGACACCGGTCCCGGCGCAGCCGACGGCAGCACCACAACCGACGGCCACAACTGCGCCACAATCGCAGGTTAATCTGGTGGTTGAGGGCCATTTTGTCGATCCGCCGGTGCCGGATTGCGGTCAGAACTTCCGTGTTGGGATGACCATCCGCAACACCGGTACCACTGCCGCCGATACCGGTTTGTCAGTGATTCGGGATGTCCACAAGGCCAGTGGTCAGGCGCAGCAAACCACCGCCGGTGGTCTGGTGTCGGTCAACCTGGCACCCGGTGCCGGCCATTATGTCGAGGTGCAGTTCAACGTCAGCACCTACGTCAATGAGGTCCACCGGATCGAGTTTATCGCGGATGTGAACAATGAAATCGCGGAGACAAACGAGGCCGACAACATCCAGGCGATTGAGTATACGCTGCCGGCCAACTGCGGCTAATTCAGTGCAGACAGTATGGTGTCCGCATCGGGTGTAATCTGTGTACGCAGCACCTCGGTACCGTTGGCATCGAACAGAATATAGGTGGGACTGTACTCAAACGCCATGCGTTCGCGGGTGAGGGTCCCCACCTCCGTGTGAATGTCGATAAAGAGCAGATCAAGGTCGGCAGGCAGATCGTCCTCTAACTGGCGGACCTGCGGCAGGGCCGCGATGCAGCCCAGGCAGAAATGCGAATACAGCATCATGAACGTCGGTTTGCCGTTGACCAGTGCCGTCTCAATTGTCGCAATGTTCTCGACTTCAGCGTTGCTTTCAGGGAAAGACAGGCTCAGGATGAGTGCAGCAACCACCACAGCATAGACGGCCAGCATGCCAACCCGTGCAACCATCTGTCCCGGTCGCCGCAGCCGCCACATCATGCCAATCAGTACCAACCCACCCACCAGAGCCAGAACGATAGCCGAATACTGGTTGAAAAGCGCCATCGACCCTATTCCTGATTGGCGATCAAGGTCCGTGCCAGATCGGTTGTCGGCGCATAAGCCAGCACGATCTCGTCGCCAGTGATTATACAGGTCGCGTCCTGGTCCGATGACCAGCAGGTATCGCTGCGGCTGCTGTAGCGCAGGCCAGCAAATTCCTCATACAATTGGGCAAACTCGCTGGCATCGTCGGATGTATCCCAGGCCAGTCTCAGCACCCAGGCCCGTTGATCGTTCTCCGGGTTATAGTACAGGCGATAGTAATCTCCGCCCCAACCGGCAGCCGCCCGCTCCGCTGCTTTTGCGTCGAGCCGGGTCGCCATGAACTCACGCAGGTAAAACTCGCCCAGGGTGTCCTCTGTTAGCAGCGACCAGTCACCGCCGAGGTCGCTTTCGTTTAATGTGACCGATACCGGCATATCCTCCGCCAGATAGCGCTCCGGATGCAGGATTTGCTCGGTCGAAACGGGCAGGTCTTCATAGGCAGTGTTGACAGCTTCCCATCCCCCCTGCCGGTGCAGCGTGGTCACGAAGTCCAGACCGCGCAGATAGGGCATGGTGAGTTCCTCTTCCATGATGGATGGCACACCGGGTGGCAGAGCCGTGTTGATTCCGGCGATGCTGCCCAACATCTGCACCATCAGTGCCGGTTCTTCCTGCACCACCTGCAACATGTATTCTTGCATGACCAGAGTGGCGTCGCCTTCCACCAGTGCCAGCGCCGCCAATGCTGCATCCGCCGCTTCGATGGTCATAATCTTGTCGTCCAGGTTGAAATGCTGATCCTGAAGGGCATGGGTGAACTCGTGGGCATAGGTCATCCGCTCTAACGGCGGCAGTTGGTCGCCGAGTTCATTGCCGCTGAGCAGCAGGATGTTCATGTTCTTCGCATCGGTGTCGTAAAACCCGGCCACCTGATCCGTGATAAGATCGAGATAGACCGTGCGGAGGTCGAAGTCAACGGGAACGAAATCGAAAGCGCGATAGAACTGGGTGGCCCGGTGAACCACATCGTCGGTCAGTTCGGTTTCGTAGAGCGCCCGGATGGTCGTCTGGGCCTCGGCCAGCGTGGGGAATTTGCGGTCAACCGGTTCCATCAGCGTCAGACCGCGAATATCCATAACCCTTTGTTCAAGCTGGTCAATATGGTCGGTGAGGACAGTGTTCTGGGCAGCGGACACACCCACAACCCAAACCAATAGAATGAGCAGAAATCTTTTCACAGCATTTTCCTGTATTGGATCAGATTTTCAGTTTGCCGACAACCGCATCAGAACGGGCTTAGATTTAAATGAGCTAATGTTTAATGACCTCGTGCGATTCTGCGATCAAGGCACGACCCAGCCATTGTAGAGCAGCATCACGAGATAAAAACACCTCGCTGGTCAGCCAGGGGTAGGATAGCACGGTCCGGCGGGTGAAGACGTTTAAAATGCGGTACAACATATCATCGGCAACGACAATCGCTATGTAGGTGCGCTGGCCTCTGGGGATATGCGCGATATTCTCATAGGTCTGCTGGCGGATATGCGGGTCCAGGCACGCGCTCAGGTCGTTGAGCAGGAAGATGGGTTGACCCTGGGGCCAGTTATCAACCACTTGCTGAAAATGCACGGTCCAGAGAGCGACATCAACGTGGGGGCGCAGGACCGCAACCCGGTTATCGTAGTACCAATCAATGGGGATATTCATCACGCACAATCCATTAATTTACGGCAATGAATTCATGGTTCGTGCATGATTATACCATTGTTTTGTCTGTTGTGTCGATACAATGGCTGATATAATCCAGTTGTTTAATCAACCAATAATGGAGACAATTTGTGTCCGAGGAAATTCAAGAACAGGCGATCAACACCATTCGCACACTGGCAATGGATGCTGTCCAGAAAGCGAACAGTGGTCATCCCGGCTTACCGATGGGAACCGCCCCGATGGCTTATGTCCTCTGGACGCGCCATCTTCGTCACCATCCACAGAATCCGCATTGGGCCGACCGCGACCGTTTTGTTCTGAGTGCGGGGCATGGTTCCATGCTGATTTACGCCCTGCTGCATCTGACGGGCTATGATCTGCCGCTGGAGGAGTTGAAGAACTTCCGCCAGTGGGAGAGCATGACACCCGGACATCCGGAACACGGTGATACCCCCGGAGTGGAGACAACCACCGGGCCGCTTGGTCAGGGTGCAGCCAATGCCGTCGGCATGGCTCTGGCGGAGGCGTATCTGTCAGGATATTTCAACCGTGACGGACATAACGTTGTGGATCATCACACGTATGCGCTGGTCAGCGATGGTGACCTGATGGAAGGTGTATGCATGGAAGCGTCGGCATTGGCCGGACACTGGGGATTGGGCAAGCTGATCTTCCTCTATGACTCCAATGACATCACTCTCGACGGTGAGGCCAACATGACCTTTTCCGAGGACATCGCTCGTCGCTATGAAGCCTGGGACTGGCATGTCCAGCAGGTAGACGACGGTAACGATCTCGACGCCATTGACGCCGCAATTAAACAGGCCAAGGCGGTCACGGATAAGCCGTCGATCATCATTGTCAAGACGATCATCGGCTATGGCAGCCCGAACAAAGCCGGGACCAGCAAGGCGCACGGGTCGCCGTTGGGTGAGGATGAAGTCGCCCTGGCAAAAGAGGCGCTCGGTTGGCCCAAAGACCAATTCTTCTACATACCCGGCGAGGTGCAGGGGCATTTCCGCGAGGCCATCGACAGGGGAGCCGCTTACGAATCCGAGTGGCAGGGACGCTTCGACGCCTGGAAGTTGGCTTATCCTGATTCAGCGGCAGAGTGGAACGAGGGCCTGCCCGATGGTTGGGACGCCGATCTGCCGGTGTTCGACAATGAGAAACAGGTTGCGACTCGCAACGCATCCGGAATGGCATTGAACGCCATCGCAAAGCACATTCCCCTGATGATCGGCGGTGACGCAGACCTGGCGGGCAGCACCAAGACCCTGATTGATGGCGAACCGTTTACCGGCAAGAACCGTCCGGCGGCACGTAACCTGCGCTTCGGCGTGCGCGAACACGGTATGGGCGCGATTGTCAACGGATTGGCGCTGCACGGCGGGATCATCCGCCCGTACAGCGCGACCTTCCTGACTTTCAGCGACTACATGCGTCCGGCAATCCGGCTCGGTTCGCTGATGAACATTCCGACAGCCTATGTCTTCACCCACGACAGCATCGGCCTGGGTGAGGATGGTCCCACACACCAGCCAGTCGAACAGGTGATGAGTCTGCGGCTGATCCCCAACCTGTACGTTTTCCGTCCAGCGGACGCCAACGAGACCGTCGCTGCATGGCGCATCGCCATGATGCTCGATGGTCCAGCCACATTGATCTTCACGCGCCAGAATTTGCCGGTTCTGGAAAACTATGAGCAGGTTCATACCGGGGTAGCGCATGGCGGCTACACGCTGGCCGACTGCGAAGGTACGCCCCAGGTGATTCTCATCGCCACCGGCAGCGAAGTCCATATCGCGCATGAAGCCTACAAGACGCTCATCAATGACGGTGTGAAGGTCCGGTTGGTCTCCTTGCCCTGCTGGGAACTGTTCGAGGAGCAGGACGAAACCTACAGAGAAAGCGTCCTACCGGCGGCGGTCACAGCGCGTGTGAGCATCGAGGCTGGTGTGACGACCGGGTGGCAGCAGTATGTCGGTACCACCGGAATCGCTATCGGCGTGGATCGCTTTGGGGCCAGCGCCCCGTATCAGCGCATCTACGAGGAATTTGGTCTGACCCCGGCGGCGGTAGTCGAGGCAGCCCGAAAACTCATTGCGGGGTAAATCTAAGGTTAGTAGGGGCGCAGTGACGCTGCGCCCTGAACACGCGATGAGCGTTCCCCAATGTAAGGCCGCCATGTGGTAAAATTGGCCCAACGAAAAAACGAGAAGTGGTTGCGATGAAGCTCTATTCCTGGAATGTCAACGGCATTCGTGCCGCGCAAAAAAAGGGGTTTCTCGACTGGCTGAACACCACCCAGCCCGATATTCTGGGTGTGCAGGAGACCAAAGCCCATCCCGATCAGCTTGACGATGATCTTAAACAGCCGGATGGCTACTATGTTTACTGGGCGTCGAGTACGGTCAAGAAGGGCTACAGCGGTGTTGGTCTTTACAGCAAAATTGAACCGAACGCGGTCCATCTGGGGTTGGGCATCGAAGAATACGATCAAGAAGGGCGGACCATCATCGCGGAATACGATGATTTCACCTTCATCACAGCCTACTTCCCCAATGGCAGCCGCGATCACAGCCGGGTTCCCTTCAAGATGGCGTATAAAGAAGCCTTTCTTGAGCTATGCAACCAGCGTGTGGCCGCCGGTCGCCCGGTCATCTTCTGCGGTGATGTGAACACAGCCCACAACGAGATTGATCTGGCACGCCCCAAACAGAACACCAAGACAACTGGGTTCCTGCCGTTGGAGCGGGCCTGGATCGACAAAGCGGTTGCATCTGGCTACATCGACATTTTCCGCGACCTGAATCCGGATAGAGCCGAGATGTATAGCTGGTGGTCGAACCGCAGTGGTGCGCGTGAAAAGAACATCGGCTGGCGCATCGACTACTTCTTCATCACACCCGACCTGCGCGACCGTGTTGTGACCGCCGACATTCTCACCGATGTCATGGGGTCCGATCATTGCCCGATTAGCCTGGAACTCAAATAAATGAAAGTTGCCATTGCATCTGACCATGCCGGTTTCCCGCTCAAGAAGCATCTGGCGGACTATCTACAGCAGCACGGCCACGACGTGGTTGATCTGGGCGTCGATACCGCCGATGTGCCGTCGGATTATCCCGATGCGTCCGCCGCTATCGCGGAGGCCGTACTGGATGGGCGTGTAGAGCGCGGAATCCTGGCCTGCGGAAGCGGTGTGGGGGCCAGCATCGCCGCCAACAAATTCCCCGGCATCTACGCCAGTGTGTGTCATGACGCCTACAGCGCCCACCAGGGCGTCGAACATGACCGCATGAACATTTTGTGTGTGGGAGCGCGGATTATCGGTACGGCCCTGGCGGAAGAACTGGTCGATGCATTTCTACGGGCCGAGGTCAGCGATTCGGAGCGCCATGCTCGCCGCTTCGGCAAGGTCCAGGCGATAGAACACCGGTATCAAAAGTAATGTTTACACCCATACTTGCACATGGTGCGCTCGGTTGGTGGGATGAGTTGATCTTCGCCGGTGTGGCCGTCCTGTTTTTCATCATGATGGGTATAAGCTGGATGCGCAGCCGCAACACCGAATACCAGGAACCGGTCGCCCCAAAGAATGACAGCGAATCCGACTCGCCGGAGTATTTTCACCTGGATTAGCTCATGCGCAAGACACTATTTATACTCCTGCTGCTCATCATGGGGGTGCAGCCAGCAGCGGCGCATGGCTACATCGTCCGGGCCATCCCCGAAGATCGCGCCATTCTCGACCGTGCCCCCACCCGGCTCTCGTACTGGTTCAGCGAAGCGCTGGAACTGGAATTCAGCGAACTCAATGTGCGGGACCAGCAAGGTGAGATCATCGCCAGCGGCGGAGTCTCGGAAAACGACAACACCCTGATGACCGTGCGGCTGCCCTCGGACCTGCCCGACGGAGCCTATATCGTGGAACTGCGACCGGCCTTCGCCAGTGACGGTCACGTCGTGGCCGAAAGCCGCGTGTTTTTCGTCGGTGAGGAGGTGGGCGAAGTCGCCGGACAGGGTGCCAGCGACCGCCCTGTCCCGTTGGAAGTGGTCTGGCGGGTGCTGGTCCTGGGATCGACCCTGCTGCTGTTCGGCGCGTCCACGCTCTATGCCGGAGTGCTGGTTCCGGCCTGGGGCAGCAAAACATACCGGGCCGGTCTGCTGCCGTCGCGTGTAATGACCCGGCTCAACGTCATCGTCGGTTATGCGCTGCTGGCGGTTTTCCTCGGCAACGGATTGGCGCTGATTCAGCAGACGACGGTATTCTTCAACATCTCGTTTACCCGCGCACTGGATCAAAACTTCTGGTCGTTGGTGCGCATCGGTTCGCGTTTTGGCGACATCTGGAACTGGCGCATGCTCTTCCTGGGCGTGGTTGGCTTGATGTATCTGGCGTCGATGTACTATCGCAGGACTCATCCGGAGACAGTGCGTCCGTTCTGGGTCGCCAATGCCTGGATGTTGGCGCTCGTGATCGGCTCGTTCAGTGTACTGAGCCATGCAGCCGGGTCGCTGATGTGGCCCTGGGTCGGTATAGGGGTGGACTGGCTGCACGCGCTGGCAGTCGGTTTCTGGGTCGGCGGATTGGCAGCGTTGGTGCTGGTCCTGCCGGTCGCGTTACAACCCTACCAGGGCGATGCTCGACGGCGGGCGCTGCTGGCGGTGCTGCGCCGTTTCTCACGGGTGGCGGCGGTGGCGGTTTTTGTTGTCATCACCACCGGGATTTACAGCACGTCCAACTGGATTTACGGCCCGGATGAGGTGCAGTCGAGTTTTGGTGGAGCATTGTTCATCAAGATTGCGATGGTGGCCGCGCTGGTCGCGGTCGGTGCGCTGCATCACATCGCCCTGCGACCGGAACGCTATGCCCGCTTTGCCGCTTTGTTACGCTACAGCTTCATCACCACGCTGCGCCTGGAAGCGGTTCTGGCCGTGGCCGTGCTGATCGGTGCGGCCTTGTTGAGCGCCACACCGGTGCCGGTGCCGGACTTCGCGCTGCGTGAGGTCGAAGCGCCATCAGCGGCCAGAATGGTTGATGAACTGAGCCTCACACTGAGTCTGGCACCGGGCGGTCCCGGTGTGAACACCTACGATGTCGTTGTGAGCCGCGCCGGTGAAACCGTCGAGGAGGCACAAATTCGCCTGCGCAATGTCTACCCGGAACGCGATATGCGCAGCGATTGGCAGCAAGCCGAAGCCATTGAACCCGGCCTTTACGTCACCGCTGACGACGCCATCGACCGTCCTGGGGACTGGTGGACGCTGGTCGATGTGGACGATGGCAGCGGCGAACGGGTGCGTTTCGCCTTCGATTGGCAGATCACAAACGAAGCATCGGTGATCGAATCCGTTGATCCCAACATCGGCAACTTGCTGGCCCTCGCGGGTGTGCTGGTGGCGGTCGGTGTCGTGATGTATCCGTCAGCTCGCCGGTTTTACGCTTTGCTGGACCTCAACCCGGTGACGGTGACGGTGGCGGTCAGTGCGACAGTGATCACAGTAATCGCGCTGGTGATTGGCTACAATATCGTGGATGGCTCCCGCCAGCGCTATGATGAACGCCTCAACCCGGTGCCAGAGGTGGTCAATCCGGTGCTGCCGACAATGGACTCGCTAAAACGGGGTGCCGACCTGTACGCGGAACACTGCCTGAACTGGCAGGCTATTCCGCGTGATTTCACCGCGCTGCGCAACCAGATTCCGACCCTCCGCGACGATGAACTGTATTTCGCCGTCCGCGATGGCTGGCGTGATCTACCGGCCTGCGGTGCCGACCTGACCGAGCAACAGCGGTGGCATGTGGTGAACTACTTCCGCACGCTGGCGCGTTAACGGCCCGGAATGCGCGAATCCTCACCGAAGCGCCGGATGTAGTAATTGCCGCGTGTGCCTTCGGCCAGCCAGCCATCGACCGGGCTGGACGCCAGCACGCGCACCTGCCACCAGTTCATGCCGCCCGAACATACCGGCCCGCCGATGATCTCCAACGGCACATTGCGCACCAGCGTGTACATTACCTCAGCATTGCGGTTGGGTGCGATGCGCAGGTTCTTGGGCGTGCGGTCCCTATAGTAGACCCGCCCCAGATCACCGGCGGCGAATCCCAGCGGCGGCAAACAGGCTTCTGGGCGATCCAGTTCGACAAAGAACTCGCTGTAATCCAGGGCGCTGCCCTCGGCCATCCAGCCGTCGTAGACAAAATCCACCACTGTTACGCGCACCTTGCGCCAGACATAGCCATCGGCACAGACCGGTTCGGCTTCCAGCACCGTTGCGACAGTATCGACTGGCGCGACCGTCAACACCCGTCCGGCGCGTGCCGGTTCGTCGCGGATACGGACGTTATACGACAGGGTGATCTCCTCGCCGACGATCAGGTCCAGCGGTTCGGCACACACCGGCTCAACCATGCCCGTATCGACAATGAAGTCGATCACGGCGTTGCGCTCAGCCACCCAGCCACGAATATCGCCGCCATCGGAAATCGCCCACCAGTTGTAATTATCTGCGCATACCGGACCGTCCAATACCGTGAACACCCAGTTATCCGTCAGTTGTGTCACCCAGGGACCGTTGATGGATGGTGTGGCACGGATATTCACGCCACCGCGCACCACAATGCTGTTGCCAATGTCGATGGCAAGCACCGGATCACATCCGGGAGCGGCGGAGGTTGGCGGCGGCGTGAGCGGGGGTGTCGCCGTCGGCAGCGGCGTAAAGGTCCAGATGGGGGTGATGGTCGGGACTTCGGTAATCGTACCGGGCTGCGCCTGGGGCGCACCGGCGGGAATCAGCATGAGGGCAAAGGCCGCAATCAGCAGCAAAACCAGAGCCAGAAACGACTTGCGCATAAGACCACACTCCTTATTCTGCCCCTAGCATAGTCGATCAATCGAAGAAAGCAAAATCCAGCACAAACAGCCTGTCCGGCAGTTCGTAGACTGTCTCCCGGCTGGCGGCGTCCATGACACGAAGCCCCGGATTCTGTACAGCAACCCGTGCATCATCCCTGGACCACACCAGCGAACTCAGACCAGGGGTGAGGATGGCTGGCTCATCCGGTGGGCGAACGGCGTAAACCGCCTGTTCCACGCCCGTTTCGGTGAATTCACGCACATCGTATAGCATGTAACGGCTCTGGCGTGACCAGCGGGGATAGGTGCCGCTGTCGCTGATCTGGGTTGATGGGCTGCCGGTCGGATGGCTCAGAATCAGCGTGCCATCGGCCATTTCCAGGGCGATCTGGTTGTCATCGTCCGCCCAACTCACCCAGCGTACACGGCCATCACCGACGCGGTATTGTGCGAGTGTTTCCACATCGACCGTGTAAAAGGTGTCATCTTCGGCCAGGAACGCGAGCCAGTTGCCTGATGGCGACCAGTGCAGCAGCGCGATAGTCTCGGTGGCGGGTGTAATGGTCTGTACAGCACCGCCCGACCAGATCAGGATGCGGTCGCCATCAATATAGGCGATGCGCGAGCCATCAGCCGACCACGCCGGCGTGCGTCCTGGTCCCAGGGTACGCTGCTGGCCGTCGATGATCGCAACGACTTCGCCATCAGACTCGTATGCGATGTCCTCACCGTTGGGCGACCAGCCAGCATGCCGGAACGTCTGCGCATGCGGGACAATCGTTTCGGTGCGGCCATCGCGCAGATCAAGCACAAACAGGCCGTTGCGATCCGACTCGGCGCTGTGGGTGAACATCACCTGTTGGCTGTCTGGTGACCACATCGGCGAATAGCTCATGAAGAAGCGAGGCGCACTGCCATCCTGGCGTCCCGGCAGCATGGATTGTGCGGTCTGGCTGGTGCGCAGATCAAGCAGGTGCAGAGCCTGCTGCTCACGGTAGGGGGTGGAGGTAAATACCAGCACCCGGCGACCATCCGGCGAGAATTCAGCGGCGTTCATGCGCGGCGGCACCGTATCGTAGTCCAGACGGACCTCGCGGTCGATGTCGATCAGGGCGAAAAACGCGGTTTCGCTCCAGGTGGGTCCGGTGTTGGGGTTGATCTGTGTCGCCAGCACTGCCGAAAGTACATAGCGTGAATGCAAAGGTTCCAGCGCCAGCACTGAACCAACAACAATCAGCATCAATACAAATACACACATGGCAAGCAACGACAACGATCTGGTCATGGCATCCAATCCAGCACGTAAGTCTTCTTATGAACGATGTAGGTCTGGTGCAATATCTTACGATTTTGTCCCCAAAAACATCATGTTGCTAAGTTAGCAACACACTTGCCTATATCTGCTTTCAAATGGTTCAGCATGAAAACAGCACGACTTAGAACTCGTTTTTTGTTTATAAATCGTCTACAAGCATGAGCTATATGCTAGCTTGTGAACACGAGACCCGGCAATTCCGCTGGAATCGATAATTTGGAAAGGAGGCGAGATGATGAACAAAAGTGTTGTCATGCTGACAGTTTTGCTGTTGGTACTATGGATTATCACCAACAACGGTCGATTTGAACCATTGATCATGTTGATCCAGGTTGCTCATCTACATAGAAGAGAGCGATAACTTGGTTGGTCGCCGGACGCATATCCGGCGACCAGACTGTCAAGTTGTGGCGTGTAAAGGCGTAGACAAAACACGCTGCCAGTGCCGCTATCGCCGGTGCAGCAATTAACCCGATAACGCCTATCACCAGAGCAGGCTGCATGGACGCCCATGCAGCCGCCCATAAATTAAGCGAGACTCCGAAGCTGCTGAACCCGTAAGTTGTCACGATCACCACCACCGCACCGAGTCCCGTCAGAAAGCCAATCCCACCACCGATTATCCCCATCAATATCGACTCGCCGACAATGATCCGCACGGTTTGTGAATGGGTCGTCACGATCATACCTGGCTCTGGTTTGTTTTGTGGTTGCGCATTTATCAACCATAGTATAGGCTATCTGATATATGGATTCACTCTGGATAAGCCAATGACCGCATCCAATAATCCACAAACCGCAAGCTTGGACTCCAATCTACGGCGGCACATTCATGACACATACACCATTCCTCGTGTCAACTATGTAGACTGGGTATTAAGTAACTATCAATGGCGCGGCAATGAGCGCCTGCTAGATGTAGGCTGCGGCCATGGGGCTTATTATGACCCACTGATGGATCATGGGGCCGATTTGCAATATTACGGGCTGGACATCGAGGCCGGTGTCTTGATAGAACATCCGCACCCGTCCGGACGGGTGCTGGCCGATGCACAGTATATCCCTTTCCCGGATAACAGCTTCGATGTCATCATGGCGAATCACATGGTGTATCACGTCCAGAACATCGACCAGACCCTGGCCGAGTTCCACCGTGTTCTCAAGCCGGGTGGCTGTCTCATCGGTGCAACCAATAGTGTCCAGAATATGCCGGAGTTGCAGGTATTGATGCGGCGGGCCATCCTTCTGCTGGCCCACTCGGCGTCACCGCAAATTCAACCCCCGATCCCCGCCAGCGACAATTTCGCCCTGGAAAATGGCACGCGCTACCTGGCACGCTATTTCTACGCCGTTGCCCGTTATGACCTGCCGAGTAAGCTGGTTTTCCCGGAAATTGAGCCGGTGATGGAGTATATCGAAAGCACCCGCCCGATGCGCGAGCCACAACTCCCGTCGGATGTCGATTGGGAAGATGTGATGATGATTATGCGCCAGCAGATCACGCATCTGATCAATCACCTGGGCGAACTGGCGATAAACAAGCTGGCCGGTGTGCTGGTCGCCAGCGACAACGGCGGGGTCATCCAAGAGTTTTAAACGACACCCCACCCACTGCGCTAGACTTCCCCCCCGGAATCAAAGCCGAAGCGACCCACCAGCGGCACAAAACGCACGCTGATTTTTCGTTCGATCCTGAAGCGGTCGCCGTGCCGGTAAACGATCTGGAGTATTTGATTGTCCCGGTCGCCGATGGGAAGCACCATCCGACCATCTTCGGCATGGAGTTGGGTCGCCAGCGGACCGGGGACCGACGGCGCAGCAGCCGTCACGATGATCGCGTTAAAGGGGGCCATATCCGGCAAGCCCTGGCTGCCATCCCCCACATGCAGTTCAACATTGTCGTAGCCGAGTGCCGACAGCACCTCATCCGCACGGCTGGCAAGCTGTGAATACCGTTCCAGACTATAGACCCGATGCGACAGTTCACACAGAATCGCCGTCTGGTAGCCGCAGCCTGTGCCAATTTCCAACACAGCCTCGGTGCCTTGCAGGTGCAAATACTGCGTCATCATCGCCACAATAAACGGCTGCGAGATCGTTTGATTCTTACCAATTGGCAGCGGACCGTCATCATAGGCATGATGGCGGCGTTCGGATGGCACAAAGGCATGGCGTGGCACCCGCCGCATGGCCGCCAGCACCCGCTCATCGTTGATACCGCGATTGAAAAGCTGCTGGGTGACCATCGCCTGCCGTTCTTCAACGTATTCATCAAACATGACCTATCCCATCGTTTATTTCTATTATAAACCCACCAGCTTTGCCTGAATTTCCGCGCCCGATGATGGGCAGTATTCACGACATCACCATCCGCCGGATGGAATCGAGCATTTGCAGGGTGAGGAAGTTGCGCAGCGTGAGGGCGTAGCGGTTCTGGTCACCGTTGAGGTCGATCCAGGGATCGCCGCCGAGTTCATCGCCGCGCTGAGACAGATGAAAACCGTCCCACATCACGCCGCCGTTATCCATCAATATGGCAGTGGCCCGCAGGTCGATAAGAGGTATCTGCCGCTGTCCGGCGACCTCCATGACGGCGATGTTCAAGTGCTGGGATTTTTCCACGTAGTAGGTCGGGCCATTGGGGAAGGTGGTCAGCACCGGGATGATGTTCTGCTGGATGGTGTAATCGACGATGCGCCCCAGGTAATCGCGGTAGACATCGATGCTGAGGTTTTGCAGATCAATGCCGGCCCCAATCAGTATCACCGAGATGGCCGGTTTGTTGATACGGTATTCACAGGCCACCGGGGACTCATCCGGTTGGCAACGCGGATCAGTCGCGTACATGGGGTCCATGAGAGATAGCACACTGGCACCGGGGAAGGCGGCCAGACTCTGACGCGCAAACGATCCGCGAAAATAGTCAATGGTGGGTTGCAAATGGCCGAAAGGTCCTAGATTGTACTGGCCGAGGTCGTAGCCATCCAGAAAAGCCTGCTGGTGGGTGAGACTGTCGCCGACGGTGGAGATGACGGTGGGCTGCTGGCCGGTCTGGCGTCCCTGGTTGAAAATCTGGCTGGCACGGGCGGGGATATTGTAATAGACCCCGGCGGATGGCGGCTGCGATACGGGTGGGCCACCGATGACGGGTGTGGAGGGGGCAATCACGACAACCTGCTCGGCGGGGTCGGGCGTGAGGGTGGGGATTTCCACCCAGGTGACCGGCACTACTTCGGCACTACCGGGGACGGATAACAGTTCGCCGAAGACCCAGCCACGCTCACCGGCATCGGTCTCGATCTGATACCAGGAGTTGTCGGTGGTGCGTCCGACGACCTCGACGGCGGTCTCGTCGGCCAGGAGGCGCAAGGGTGGCTCAAAGTGCTGGCCGGGTCCCAGGCGTACATTTGCGCCGTTAACAGCGATAACTGCTCCGGTGAGTGCGGACGGTGAGACAGTGGTCGCCAGTGGTAGTGGAGTGTTTGTGGGCGGGACGGGTGTGCTATCCGGCGGCGAGGTGTTTGTGAGTGTGGGTGAGACCGGCGGGGTATTGGTGATGGTGGCGGTCGGCGGCGGAGTTTTGGTCGGCGGGTAGGTGGCAGTGGCGGAGGGTGCCACGGTCAGCAAGGCGACCCGTGTTTCCAGGCCGAAAACGGGTGTGTGAGTGGGGAGCGGTGTTTCGGTTGCCGGAAGAATGACTCGTGTGGGCAAGGGCTGCTCGGCTGTCTCGGTGGCGCAGCCAACCAGGATGATGAGAATAATAGCGAGAATATCCAGACGCATCAACCACTCTCCTCTATTGTCGCCGCCGGGGTCGGTGTGGCAATCTCGGCGGCGGGGGTGACGACAACCACACCAGTCACGGGCAGGCTTTCCAGGTTGATGAACACATCGAGAAACTGGGCGGAGACCCATCCGCTGATCCCGATGTTCATCATCACCTCCAACCACTGGTTGTCGGTCGTGCGGCCAATTACATCCAAAACGGTCCCTCCTTCAAGGTTCAAGCGGACATCGGTTGTTAATCCGGGCGACAGGCGCAGGCGCAGGCCATCGGCATCCTGGCGGACGACGGCATCCGGTAAGGGTGTCGGCGGCAGGTCATCGGCCACGCCAGTGACGGGCAGGCGCGACATCTGGACCGGCACAGCCACATCGGAAAATTCGAGCCAGCCGGTCGCGCCGGTATCGAGCGCCACCTCGATCCACAGCGTGTCGTCGGTGCGCCCGATCACCGTGACCGGCGCACTCCCCTGGATCAGCCAGTCAACGGGGTTGGCGGTACCGGGTTGGAGGCGCAAGGGGACCGAGTCACCCACCAGTCGCCCGCGCACCTGGTCCGGGTCCAGCGTGGGGGTGCGTGTGGGTGCCGGTGTAGCGGTCTCGGTCGAGCGGGGCAGCAGGGTGATGCGTGCGCCGAGAGTGGCGGTGGGCAGCGGCGTGGGTGTGGTGGAACCGGTCTGTGTACACCCGGCCAGGATCAACAGCAGTAAAAGCACGTATCGGACAGCGTTCATATTCCCTATGATAGGCCAGATGGAGCCTTCTACACAAACGTTTTTATGCAGAAGGCTTGATATTGTATTAAAATGATAACAGTTCTGAATGAAGGGGGTTTGCGGTGGGCAGCGAACGCGCACTTGAGCTTCAAGAACAGGGCATCCAGGCGGCCAAGGCAGGCAATAAAGACGAAGCCCGACGGCTGCTACAACAATCCTTGCGGATTAACGGGCGCAGCGAGACCGCCTGGCTGTGGCTCGCCAGTGTCTCGCGCACGCCGCGTGAGCGGGTGTTGTGTTTACAGAAAGTCTTACAGATCGACCGGGATAACGAGACGGCTGTCAAAGCCGTTGAGGCGCTGGGCATCGATCCCGATCAACTTGCCCCACGCGGTCCTACCATCGAGGAATCGCTGGTCGCGGATGACGAAGATGTGGAAGGATCGGGGATTCCGCTGCCGTCAGCGGAGAGTGTAGAAGCGGCGCGTGAACTGGGTGAGCAAATCAGCGGTATGTATCTGGAAGCGCCGCCGGTGGAGAGGATCACCTGGACGCGCAAATCACGCGGGCGGGCGGGTGAACGCGAGATCATCGTCCTGCGTTTGCAGATCGCCGTCGTGCTGCTGACGTTCTTCGTTATTGTGGGCGGTATTGCCACTTATGCTATCGCCAACAGCCCGCAGGTCCAGCTTACGCTGTTCGGCGCATCGCCCACACCGCTGCCACCGACGCGCACACCGACCAACACCGCCACCAGCACACCGGGATTCACGCCGACGCCCTCACCGACACGCCCACTGGATGAGGCAACGTTCACGCCGACGCCGCCGATCAATCCGTCGGTCACGGCCTGGCCCACCGGGTTTATCGCCCGTACACCACAGCCGACCGATTTGTATCTGCCGGATCGCCCGCCAGATCGCCAGATCGAACTGGCAGCGCAGTCCTTGCAGGAGAACGAACCGGCGACGGCGCTGCCGTATGCTGCAAACGCCCGCGCCCAACTCGGCAATCTGTTTGAGCCGAGTCCGTACTACTATGAGGCGATGGCGCTGCTGCAACTGGGCCAGCCGGACCGCGCATTGGAGGTGCTGGCGCAGGCGGAAGAGCGTCTGGACAATCTACAGGGTGTGCGCGGCGAGGACGAACCACTCTACCGGACGCTGATCGATTTAGGTTTTGCGCAGGTGTATCTGAAGCAGGCGGAGGATGCACGGGCGGTGTATAACCTGGAACGGGCGAGCGACCTGCTGCAACAGGCGCGTGAGCGATCCAACCGGGCGGTGGCGGTGGACAACAATTTCGCGCAGGCCTATGTGGTCTCCGCCGACACCTATTTGCTGGAAAACCGGCTTCAGGACGCGCTCAATGTGTTGAACACAGCGCAGGCCGTGCCAGCGTTGTTCACCGACCAGAACATCATTGTCGCCCGCAGCCGTGCCTTGCTGGAACAGGCGCAGGAGTATGATCGTAATGATAACGACACCGTCGCCCGTGAGTTCTACCATCGCGCCGGGTACGAGGCGTTTTACGCCATTTACATCAACCCCTTCAACGAGGCTCCGCACCAGATACGGGTGGATTTCGCGCTGGGTGTGGGCGATCCCGGTCTGGCGGTGATTTACGCACTGGAATACCTTTTCTACTTCCCGGATAGTCCGGGCGCTTATCGCTCTCTGGGTGATGCGCGGGCCGCTGAGGGCAATATCGACCTGGCGCTCAATGCATACAGCGCGGCACTCAACCGCGAAGGTCCACCGGAGACCATCGCGGATGTGTATCTGGCGCGGGCCAGACTCTACGCCGATCAACGTCGCTATGAACTGGCGCTGGCGGACATCAACGCAGCCATCGCCCTGCGCGATCTGCTGGATACGCGGGCCGAACGGTTGCCAGTGGCGTATGCTGCCGGGGACTTCGAGACCGCCCGTGAGGACGCCGATGCGCTGCTTGGAATTCAGGTCATCGCGGACGATACCATTTATCTGTATCAGGCACGTATGCTGGTGGACGAGTCCGATAGTCGGGCCAACGCCGAGGAAGCGCTGGCACTGCTCAACCGGGTGAGCGATGTCACAACCCAGGAGATTGGTATCGCCAACGAATATCGCGCCCATGCGCAGTTTGCTCTGGGCAATTATCCGGAGGCGCTGGCGGCGATCACAACGGCGCTGAATATCACCGAGACGGGTACGCGGCATTTTGTGCGTGGTCTGATTTACGAGGCCAGCGGTGAGGATGCTGATGCCATCGCCGAATATGAATGGGTGCTGACGTGGAACGAGGTCTATGGCTACCCCTTCGCCGGTGAGGCCGCCGAACGCATCGCCAGCATTCGAGAAGCGCAGCGTGAGGCCGCCGATCAGGCGACAGCCACTGTCGAAGCCGCTACCGCCGTCATGGCGGTCACTCAGACAGCCGAATTCGCGGAATTTGCGACGGCGACGGTGACGGCGGGTGCGCCGTTCACGGCCACCGCCGGAGTGATTGAGACGATGACAGCGGAGGCGGGTGTGCGCTTCACGCAGACGGTTTCAGCGATGGCAACGCAGGCGGCGACTCAACAGGCGGCCACCCAGACCCGCATTGCGGCGACCGCTCGCATTGAGACAGCCACGCAAGAAGCCATCGAGACCGCGACCGGCGAATTCATCACCGGGCCAACGCAAACTGCCGAAGCGGAAATTCTGGCGACGGCTGCGGCTGGAATCACACCGGAGAACGAAACAGGTCAGTAACGCGGATCGTCAGGCCGGGGAAGAAAGACGGCTCTTCGAGTACATCGTCGGGACCGTAGAGGCGAATCACTCTGGAGTCGTCACGACGGTACACACGCACCTGTTCCAGGTCTGGATACAGCACCCAGACCTGCTCGCATCCGTACTGGAAATAGTCGGTAATTTTGTCGAACACTGTCGCCTCGGACTCGGACGGTGAGACCACTTCAATCGCCAGGTCGGGTGCGCCATAAAACGGACGTTTGGGGTCGAAATCTGCCTGAAACCGATCACGCCGCAGGAAAAACACATCCGGTATGCGCATCAAGCGCACACCGCTCTCATCGGTATGGAGGACAAAGATCAGACCATCCCCGCCGACATAGCCGAGTTGATGCTGGCGTGTGTGCGGTCGCAGTATATCAACGGCATTTGCCACGACGAAGTTATGCTCAAAGCCGGTCGGACTCATTTCGACCATCACCCCATCCACTACTTCAAACAGGATGTCTTGCGCCCCCAGACGCAGCAGGTCATCCTCAGTGATTATGTCATAAGCGTACATGGTGTTGCATATCCATCACCTGATGCAGTGCATCTATCAATACCTTCGCCAAAAATGAGGATATAGAGGGCTTTTGAGGTATAGTTTTG
>CAYQJO010000060.1:0-20008 GCA_964417785.1 uncultured Anaerolineaceae bacterium
CTCATCACTGCCACCTAACACCTCCGCCCAACCTCTTCCATGCAAAGTGTAGCGGTCAGCGCCAACGTCCTCGGCTTCGATCCACTGCCGCTGGACCCGCTCTGGAACATGACCGAGTGGACAATCTGGGAGGGATGAATCAATGCGATGGATGATCCTTTTGCTGCTTACGGGGTTGATCCTGCCGGTGGTCGCACAGGACGATGACGGACCACCCCGCGCACCCGTCCAGGTGGAAAGCGCCTTCATCCGTGCCGCGCCCGCTCTGGACGCGACCGCTATCGGCTCGATCTTCCTCGATGATTCGCTGGAAATCGTCGGTCGCAGCGCCGACGGTACCTGGTTTGAAGTGCGCCGCCCCGGTCGAAAAGACAATCTCGGTTGGATATTCAACGAGATGCTGGATTGGGACTTTCAGCCGGAACTGCTGCCACTGACCGACAGTGAAACCGGCATGGAAGGACCGGAACCGCTCGACCCCGATGGGCTGGCGGTGTTTATCCTGGAAAATGTCTCCATGCGTACAGAGCCGCAGTTCCGTGCCGGACGCCTCATGGTGGTGCCGCACAGTGTCACCGTCCATGCACTCGAACGCAACCAGGACGCCTCCTGGCTCAAGGTCAACTACCTGGGCCATGTTGGTTGGGTGGTCGGATTCATCGCCCGTTATGATTTCGACTACACCACGATTCCGCTGGCCGAAAACCTGCCGCCGATGCCAGCACGGGTTATCGTCCCACCGGAGATTCAACTGGCCCAGGTGCAGCGGCTGCGCGATTACGTCATTACCAGCAAGTCCGTCGCCGATCAACTGGCGGCATTCTGGTGGCAGGTTTCGCTGGGCGAGGTGATGCCCTGCAACGCGCCGCCCTTCGTCCAGACCTATCTCTACTCCGACAGGGATGTCCAGCAGCTACCGGAACTCGACCGGCTGGTGCCGCGTCTGGATACCGCCATCACGCATCTCAACGAGAGCATCGAACCGCTGACGCTGTGCGGCGTGATGGACATTGACGTCGTGCGCGAAGCGCGTGCTGATGCCATCAACGCCCATGTCATCTTTGAGGCCAACCTGGGCCAACTCGACATTCTCGAGGACATCATCCGCTGAGCCATTGCGGTTCACCAGGTTCCATGTAGGGGCGCGACCGATGGCCGCGCCCGCCTAAGCAAGCGCTAACGCGACCCGGCCCGATTGAATCCGGTTTCCGGCTTCTCGAATGTACCCGCCGTCCGCAGCAAACACACCTGCTGGCGGCGAAAGCGCTGGATCGAATTGGTCCAATAGGGAGCCACCCGCCAGGTGTAGGTCCCGGCCTGATTGGGCAACCGATCTAAACGGATCGTGGCCGTACCGGTCTCACTGTCAAACGGGGTGCGGAAACCGGTCGGAGAGACAGCAATCACCGTATAGACATTGGCCCCCTGCAACGTCGGATAGGTGACCACCAATTCTTCATCACCCGCCATGAAATCGCCGGTCAGGGTGAATTCGCCCTGCCATTGATCGCAGACATTGGAACTGAGATCGAACACCTCCGGCACACGCCCGTTATTGTCACGCGGTAGCAGGCGTCCAGTCGGCGGAATCGAATTAAACGGGATACTGGTCCGCACCAATCGCGCATAAATCCAGGCGGTGCCATCGCCATACTGAATTTGCAGCCATTGGCGGCCATCCCAGCGCCGGAAGAAATCCCCGGCCCGCCCGACGACAACTACCGAGGCGTTCAGTGGCAGCGCGTCGATCTCAGCATAGGCAAAATCCGGTCCTACGCGCACAAAGGCGTTATTGGTCGAAACCAGACCATAGATGGTGTCCTGTGCTTGCAATGTTCCCACGAGCAGCAGCACAGCCAGCAACAACACGACTCTCCTGACCATTGTGGACTCTCCGTTTGTGTTCTTCTGAGTCCATCATAGTATAGTTCTGGCTACCGTAGCACAATCGTCCGCTAACCGTCCAAATTTCACGAAGAAATATTGTCGAGAATTACAGTTTTCGTCTCGCGGCAGAATTCGCTATAATGGGCCGGTACGTCAATACGACGTTGAAAGCTTTTCATACACTTTTAGGAGGAGCAGATGTTTAAACGTATGATTCGGGTTTTGCCCCTTGTGCTGGTTTTGGCACTCTTGCTGCCGGTTCTGGCTCAGGATGACGATGTAGTTGTCGTCGAGCCTGATGAACCTGTGCGCATCGGTTTTGCCACCAACCTCAGCCTTGAGGCGGTTATCGCCTTTGGCATCGACATCCAGCGTGGTGGTGAGATGGCTGTCATGGATCGACCCACCGTGACTGTCGGTGAACAGGAGTTCGAGGTTGAACTCGACATCCAGGACTCGCAGTGCAGTGCCGAGGGTGGTCAGCCAGTCGCCAACCGCTTCACATCCGATGAGAGCATTGTCGGCGTTGTCGGCCACATGTGTTCCAGCAGCACCGAAGCCGGTATCCCAATCTATGATGCTGCTGGCTTTACCATCATCAGCCCTAGCTCAACCGCTAACGCCTTGACCGAACGCGGTTTCGCCAGCTTCAATCGTGTAGCCCCGCCCGACAAGTTCCAGGGATCGCTGGTGGCCGAGTTTATCTTCAACCAGCTTGGTATTGAGCGGATCGCCACTATCCATGATGGCAGCACCTACGGTGAAGGCCTGGTCAACGATGTGACCCTTCGTTTTGAAGAACTCGGTGGCGAGATTGTCGCCGCAGACGCCATCAATGTCGGCGATACCGATTTCCGTGCGCTGCTCGAGGACGTTGCCACCGAGGAACCAGCCCTTATCTACTTCGCTGGCTTCATTGCTGAAGGCTCCCGTTTGATCCAGCAGCTTCCCGACGCCGGCCTGGAAGAGGTCCCGTTCATGGGTGCCGACGGTATCCAGGGTGCCGAACTGATCGAGCAGGCCGGTGAAGCATCCAACGGCGTGTACGCTTCCGCACCGGTCCCGGTCAGCGGTGAAGCCTATAGTGCCTTCCTGGAAGCTTATCAGGAAATGTACGAGGAAGAGCCGCCTTCACCCTATCACAGTAACGCCTACGATGCCGTGAACATCATCATGAACGCGGTTGAGGCTGTGGGTGAAATCGATGACGACGGCAATCTCGTTGTCAGCCGTGCAGCGGTGGCCGAATACGTCCGCAGCTTCGAGGAATACGAAGGTCTGACTGGCGTTTTCCGTCCCGACGGCACCGGTGAGATGTTCCTGGGTGGTTACGGTATCTTCCAGGTGCAGGATGGCGAATGGGTCCGTCTGGAAACCGCAGAAGTTGAAGAAGAAGCGGAGTAATAACTCTGCTGCAACCGGGGATGGCCTTCGGGCCATCTCCACCAGGGGGACACCATGATAAACGATCCCGGTCAGGCGGTACCTGCTCGCAGCCCATACCGTCGCATTGTTAAATTCGTCTACGACAACACCTTGCGCAACATGCTCCGCTTTGTCGGCGGCATTTTACTCCTTTACATCGCTTTTATCGCTTTCCAGAACGTCTTCATCAACGGTGAATATTCGCTCGAACAATTCCTGCGCCAGTTGATTTTGGGCCTGTCCCAGGGCAGTATTTACGCCCTGATCGCTCTCGGTTACACACTGGTCTATGGCATTCTGTTCATGATTAATTTCGCGCATGGTGAGGTGTTTATGGCCGGTGCCTACATCGGCTTTTTCGCCATCCATGCGATGGACGAATCCGGTTTCCTCGCAGATCAAACCCTGGCGGCGGTTTTGCTGACCATCTTCACCGGAATCGTGACCTCGGTCATTGTCGCCACCTTGCTAGAGCGAATCGCCTACCGGCCTTTGCGTAACGCACCGCGATTGGTGCCTCTGATTACGGCCATCGGCGCGTCGGTCACAATCCAGCATTTGTTCCGCCAGCTTTTCGGTGCCAGTCCACGCCGCTATCCCGACGTACATCTGTATGTGCTGCCGGACATTTTCACCGACCTGGAGGAGTGCCGCATAGTGGATGGCATCGAGCTATGCCAGCGTGGCCTGGACCTTATCGGCGGCCTGTACACCGTCGAAGTTTTGGGGATGACGCTGCGGCTGCGCCCCATGAACTTTATCGTGTTCTTCGTCTCGTTGATCTTGATGGCCGCGCTCTGGACCTTCATCCAACGCACCAAAACCGGGAAAGCCATGCGGGCCGTCGCCGAAGACAAAGACACGGCTCGTCTGATGGGCATTAACGTGGATCGCACCATCGTTACGACTTTTGTTCTCGGTGCAGCGATGGCCGGAGCCGGCGGCGTGATGTTCGCCCTTATCCCCGGCAACGGTCAGGTGGCCCCAGAGATGGGTTTCTTACCCGGTATCAAAGCCTTTACGGCGGCGGTTGTCGGCGGCATCGGCAATGTCCCTGGTGCGGTCTTTGGCGGTATCTTCCTGGGTGTGGTCGAGTCGGTTGGGCCATCGCTGCTGGGTCTGGATAACCAGCTAAAAGACGTCATCGCTTTCGGTATGCTGGTGTTCATTCTCATTTTCCGACCGACCGGCATCTTCGGCGAAGTTCTCTCGGAGAAACGGGCATGATCCACAAAAACACCTTACGTTACAGCTTGTATGCCACTGCGATCATCGTGATTCTGACCCTGACGGGCATATTCGGTAACTTTGCTGAGAGTCCGGTGATCGAAGACCAGGTGTATTTCAGCGGCGTGATCCTGGTGATTATGCTCGGCGGCACCGCCTATCTGACCGGTGTTCAGGCACAGCATGACAGCCCAACGGTTACAATCACCAACAGCATGATTGGCAGCGGGTTGGCCGGATTGGCGCTGGTCATTCTGGTGGTTCTCAACACGCAGATCGATATGGGCTTCATGTTCCAGAATATGGGTGATCTGAGCGACAGCACACTCACATTCGGGCAGCCTGTCTCACTGGATGGGGGTGAAATCGGTGGTCTGATCCTGCTGCTGCTGTTCAGCCTGGGCATAGGAGCCGTGACAGGACTACTCGTGCGTGCTTCGCGCCACATGCGTGAAGTCTTGTTCCTGAGTGCCGTCCTGACCGTGATTTTTGGTCTGACAGTCGGCCAGTTGGATGATGTCATCACGTTGGTCGATGCGATTGTGCTGATGACGATGTTTATCCTCACCTACATCATCGGCTGGCGCTTCACCGGCCCCCTATCGCAACATCTGCTGCGCGGATTCGCCACTGGCGCGGCCTTCGCGGTCGTGCTGGCAATTGTCGCCAATATGGGCGCACTCGACGAAGGTGGACTGCTGCGCGGCAGCGGCGATTTGCCTATCTTCCTGGGAATGACGGTCAACGGAAACACCCTGGCGTTTGTCATTTTGCTCGGCATCTTTGGCGCTGCCGGGGCGCTCATCTCCGGTGCGCCGACCGGCGTCCATAACAACACCATTTACTTTTTCACCGTGCTGGTCGCCCTCGGCATTTTCAACTGGCAGGGAAACATGTCCCTGCTGGCGGCAGCCCTGACCTTTGCCCTGTTCGCTGGTGCCTTCTGGATCGTCCCCGATCTGGGACGGCGTGCTGGCGACTCATTTGAGGAGGTCAGCCGACCCGAACAGCGCACCGTGTACTTTATCATGATTCTGGCGACCACCATCGTCCTGATCGTCGCACCGCAGTTCATGGGGCTGTATATCACCAACGTCTTCAACCTGATTGTGTTGTACGCCATCATGGGGTTGGGCCTGAACGTGATGATCGGTTACACCGGACTGCTGGACCTGGGTTATGTCGCCTCGTTCGCCATCGGAGCTTACACACTCGGCATTCTCACCACCCCGAGTCTGTTGACCTGCGGCGGTGTTCACCCGGACGACATCCCTTTCCCAGAACTGGAGGCGACCTGCACCGGAGCCATGACGTTCTGGCAGGCCATACCCTTCTGTGTCCTGGTCAGCGCCATCACCGGCATGATGCTCGGCATCCCGGTGCTGCGTCTGCGGGGTGATTATCTGGCGATTGTGACACTCGGCTTCGGTGAGATCACCAACCGGCTGATTAAATCCAACACAGCCAAACCGCTGCTCGGCGGTCCCCAGGGCATCTCGCCCATCCCCAGCCCAACGCTGGATTTGAGCTTCATCAACGAAAGCTGGGTATGGACCCTTAACGACTCGGTGAGCATTTACTATCTGTTCCTGTTCAGCATCGTTGCCACCACTTTCGTCGTCTACCGCCTGTCAAACTCACGCACCGGTCGGGCATGGCGGGCGGTCCGCGCTGACGAGGACGTGGCACAGGCGATGGGCATCAATCTGGTGCAGACCAAGCTGCTCGCCTTCGGTGTCAGTTCAGCCTTTGCCGGGTTAGGCGGCGCGGTGTTTGGCGCATCCGTCCAGGGCATCTTCCCGGACAGCTTCACCCTGCTGATTTCGATCAACGTCCTCAGCCTGATTATCATCGGCGGCATGGGGTCCATCACCGGCGTGATCCTGGGCGCGGTGCTGCTGCGCGGTATGCCGGAACTGCTGCGTGAACTGGACAATTACCGGCTGCTGGCATTTGGTGTGATTCTGATCACGGTCATGCTCATCAAACCAGATGGGCTGCTGCCACCCAAACCCAGAGCCTACGCCGAACGGGCAGCCGAACTCAAAGCGGAGAGAGAACAAGCACATGGCGAATAATCTTCTTGACGCACAGGGGGTTTTCAAGCGCTTCGGCGGATTGACAGCGGTTAACGATGTCGAACTCAAGATCGAACGGGGCATGATCGCCAGCCTGATCGGTCCCAACGGCGCGGGCAAGACCACCTTCTTCAACTGCATCACTGGCTTCTACACGCCGGAAGAAGGCACTATCGTCTTCGATGGCCGCCCGATCCAGGGTTTGCGCAGCGACCAGATCGCCCAGCGCGGCATCGCCCGTACCTACCAGAACATCCGCCTGTTTGGCCCGATGACGGTGATCGAAAACATCCTGGTCGGTATGCACTCCCGCCTGAGATCGCGTTTCTGGGGCGCTGTACTGGGGACTATAACCACTCGCCGCGAGGAGCGTGAGGCTCTGATCGAAGCGATGGACCTGCTTGAATACGTCGGTTTATCCGGTCAGGGTGACTCGCTGGCCGAGAATCTACCCTATGGCTCGCAGCGCCGGCTGGAAATCGCCCGTGCGCTGGCGTTAAAACCGAAGCTGCTGCTCCTGGACGAACCGACCGCTGGCATGAATCCGCAGGAGACCGAGGACATGATGAATTTCATCCGGCGGCTGCGGACCGATCTGGATTTGACGATCTTCCTGATCGAACATGACGTCAAACTGGTGATGAACGTCTCCGATCAGGTCAGTGTGATGGATCACGGCCAGAAGATCGCACAGGGAACGCCGCATGAGGTCCAGCGCGACCCTGCCGTGATCGAAGCCTACCTGGGATCGGCCCCTGCCAGCGATGATGAGAAAGAGATGCAGGCATGACTCTGCTAACCGTTGACGACATCCACACCTATTATGGCAAGATTCACGCCCTGAAAGGCATCTCACTCCATGTTGAGGAGGGCGAGGTTGTCACCCTGATCGGCGGAAATGGGGCTGGCAAAACGACCACACTCAACACCATCAGCAGCATAACACCCGCCGCCGAGGGTCGCATCATGCTGGATGGTGAAGACATCACCCATATGCCCGCCCACGAAATCGTCACCAAAGGTGTGATTCAATCGCCGGAAGGCCGCAAGATTTTCACTCGTTTGACCGTCCGCGAGAATCTGGAGATGGGCGCGTTTTTGCGCAACGACACCGCCGGAATCGCCCGCGACCGTGACTATGTCTTCGAGCGCTTCCCACGTCTTCAGGAACGCGAATCGCAGCTTGGTGGCACACTCTCCGGCGGTGAGCAGCAGATGCTGGCAATTGGCCGTGCGTTGATGGCCCGACCGCGCATCCTGCTGCTGGACGAACCATCGATGGGATTGGCTCCGCTGCTGGTGGAGTTAATCTTCGACGTGATTACCTATCTCAACAAAGAGAGCAACACCACGATTCTGCTGGTGGAGCAGAACGCGCTGATGGCTCTGGGCGTCGCCCATCGGGGATATGTGCTGCAATCCGGCTACATCACCCAGACCGACGACGCCCGCACCTTGCAAAACGATCCCCGTATTATCGAGGCGTATTTAGGAGGATAAAAATGAGCGTCTACACCATCAAGATACCAAATGGACTATCCATCAAAATAGCCATTCCGGCAAATACTGACAGTGATCAGATTGCACAGAACATTAAGACCGACGCTTTTCGATACGGCTGGCCGTTGCGCCTGTTTCTATGTCTCACCCAACCCGGTACGCGCGTGCTTGATCTTGGTGGACATATTGGCACCCTATCACTGGCTGCGGCAGCACTAGGCTGTGATGTCGCAACAGTCGAGGCATCACCACAAAATTATGCGTTGTTGATGGAGAGTATCGAGAAAAATCAATATAGAAACATCCGTGTATTTAATCGTTTTATCAGCGATACCCCTGGCACTGTCAGTTTTGTAGAGTCCGGGCCGGCCAGCCGCATGGCTTACTCACCACAAGACACATCTAACGCTCTGGAGGTGAACACGATCACGGGGCTTGAACTACTCGACGCAATCGGATGGGACAGACCAGATTATATTAAGCTTGATGTAGAGGGCATGGAAATACCAGCACTGCGCGGTATGGAGCCGATCCTGCGAAAGGATGACGCCCCTCCCATTGTCTATGAGTCGAACAGCGCGGCAATGTATAGATATGGCTTCTCAGTTGCCGATTTACGGACGTTATTGGAAGAGTTTGGATACAAGAACTATCTCATTGATGAAAATCGTCTACGCCCTATTGCGCGTGAAGATGTACAGGTGCTGACGGTTGTTGACCACCTTGCCGTAAAAGAGAATTTCGACGCAAACAGTCTCAATAAATGTTCGCCACGTTTCCAATTCGCACCCGCACCAAACCGTGAGCAAATCATTGAACAGATTCTCTTGCAAGCCAGAAATAAACGGAAGCCACATCGACAAGCCCTTGCCAGAGCGCTGGCTCAACTTGGCGACGATGTTACATCTGACGATAGAGTGCAAGCGGTCCTGGCTGAGCTAAAGGATGTTATCTGATCGCACAAGGCGATAGTAAGCAAGTATCTCATCAACTGTGCGTTCCCAGGAGAAGCGGCTGGCTTGCGCATGCCCCCGTTCGATCAGTGATGCGCGATACTCGGTGCTTGCCAGCAACTTCTCCATTCCCGACCGGATCGACTCGACGTCATACGGATCGACGTATTCAACTGCTTCACCACCCACTTCCGGCATGGAACTGGCATTAGAGGTCAAGACCGGCGTACCGGACATCATCGCCTCGAGTATAGGAATACCAAAGCCTTCATAAAGCGATGGATAAGCGTAGAATGTCGCACCGGCGTACAGGGCCGCCAGGGTTTCATCATCCACATCGTATACAATTTTTACGGAGGGGCCAATCAGGTGGTGCGCTTCTAGCTGACTTTGCAGGCGTTTGCCGATCACCTTTGAGGCGCACACCAGTACCAGATCATGATCGGGTGGGTTCAGCTTGAGGAAGGCTTCGACCAGCCCCTGTGTGTTCTTGCGTGCTTCGGGTTGAGCCAGTGCCAGGATATAGTGCTTTGCACCAATCTGATCCAACAGAGGGCGTGCATAATGCCTGTCCGCATGCGCAAACAGGGTGTCTGCCGCCAGATGAACCACCTGTGTCCGGTCTTTAGCGATAGGGATCAGCGACAGCACATCCTGCTGCGTCGCATATGAATCGCACAGAATATAGTCACGCTGAACATCCACACTATCGAGCGCATAACGGATGGATGGTACACCCTCCCCTCCCCAGAATTCCGGTCGCACCAGATAGATACAATCATGGACCGTCAGAATGCGGGTGGCATTCCCCGTATATAGGCGCGGCGGCAGTGGATTCACCGGCGAGTGATAAATATCCCATTGATCGCGTGTCGAAAAAGGGCTGTAAGTCAGGTGGCGCTGTTGCAGACGTTTGCTCAGGCGCTGCAACCGCCCTTTTCCGCGTATATTGGGTGGTATGCGCCGCTCAACGGCATCGATGAAACGCCGAATACGTGGATGCTTCTCCTCATAACGCCAGCAGATTTCGCCGGTTGGGCCGGGCAGCAAGCCAGACTCAACCGCCACCGCCAATCCCGGCAAATCGTCTTCCGCCACGTCAGGATAAACAGCAGTTGAAACCTCGACCATCTGGTCACGCGACAACAGTTCTCGATACAGAATGTCAGCATAGCGCGTAATGCCGGTAGGTCGAATCTGACGTCTGGCGGAATGGAGCAACCGCCATGTATCCACCGTGACCGTAAACCGAGGCGTTGATTGCTGATCTTTGAAACGATCATGTGCTGCTTTGTAGGCATGCAACAAATCACGCCCGATTGTCTCCAATGAAAAGCGCTGACTGTTGGCTTTGCCAGCAGCAACAAGTCGGTCATGCAAGACTTGATCGGATATCAGTTGGTTGATGGCTGCCGCCAGCGCATCTTCGTCGTGCGGATCGAACAAAAGCGCACCCTCACCGGCAATCTCCGGCAATGACATGGCATTTGACGCGACCACCGGCACCCCCATATGATATGCCTCGACCACCGGATAACCATACCCTTCCGCCAGACTGGGTGTAACCACCGCGAATGCCAGATCGAAGAATATCGGATAGTCGGTATCGTCTACATGCCCAACCACACGGATTCGGTCACTATCGACAACCTGTTGGCGCAGCCGCTCGAAACGTTCGGGTAAATGTGTCTCCCCGGTTGTCAGGACCAGATCAATATCTTTGACTTGAGCCAGTGCCTTGAACAATGTTTCGTGATTCTTGTGCGGACGGGCCGCCGCCGGATACAACAAAAACTGTTCTGGCAAACCATAACGCTCACGAACCGATTCCCGATCCACATCGGTGATCTCACGGTCAAATATCTGGCTGACTGCGCCATAGACACATCGGATTTTCTCCGGCGCGATTGCATAGCGGTTCACGATGTCGGTCCGCGTAAATTCCGAGTCGGCCACAATGAACGTGGCACGGCGACAGGTTTGTTGCAGCGCCTCACGTACCGTATAAGGGAAAACCTGTGGGAAATGTTCTGGGATGATGTCGTGGACGGTCACAACCGAGGCAACACGCGACTGATCCAGACAAAGCTCATTGAAGGGATAATGGATCACATCCAGGGTGTCGATGTACTGTTGGAGTTCATCGGCAGATGTCACTTGCAGGCTGATTGGCCCACCTGTGGACGGCTCATAGACCGCCCGGTTGTCCTCAGTCACAAACAGAATGACACTATCCTCCGCAGCGACCATCCGTAGTCCCCGCAGATAGCCCTGGACGACATTTGCCATACCCGTTTTGAGATGCGCCTGCCGTGAAGTCAGATCAATGCCGATGCGCACGAATATGCCTCCGCCTAGAACAAAGATTCAAAATCAACACGTTCCAGCACTTCGAGCTTACCGCCGACAGTCGCATTGTAGAGGTGGCGTCCGCGCTTCTCGATCCCGGCCCGGCAGTCACCAAAGCCCTGAACCATCATCGAAACGTTGGGATTGTGCCATTTCTTACCCTTGCCGAAGTAGCGAGGATCAAAGTGATTGGGGTCGTCATCCTGGGTACTCTCCAGGTTGAGCAAAACACCATCACCGAATTTATCCGGTCCGTCCTGCTTGACGGTCGGTAGCACCTTGTAGTCCGCATCTACACCAATCAGATAAATGGGATCAAAGCCCAGGTAGTAGGCGATCTGGATGGTCAGGGTCATGATGGTGCCACCGCCACCGAAGCCGGTATAAACCACCGTTGGCTCGAAACGATTGTCCAATCCATCCTGGCGTGAATTGTCCAGGTACCAGTAATGGTTGGATTGCTCCGCCAGCGTCTGGCGGTGCTTGGTAGCGAAGAACTTATAGTCAATATCCAGTGCGTCGATCTCAACTTTGTTATCCGGTACCACACGTAAATCAAAAGCCGAGTAGAAAGTCGGTCGCCAGTCGATCCGGTCGAACAACAGATAGATGCGGTTGACACCATAGGTATACTCGTTTTTGAGCAGATGCAGCGGCATGCGGTTGAGGCTGGGGCCGTTACCAATCAAGAAGATACGCTCACCTTCGAACTGGTTATGCATTGCCTGCATCCGCTGAACATCAGATAGACGCGGCATTGGATCACCGGTGTAGGTCGGATACGGAAAGTGGATACGATCACTGAGAAACGGCTTCAGAATTGCACGCCCCGCATTCTTCGCCTTGCTGCCCATCGTCCGCACCAATAACTGGCGATCCTTGCTGCTGAACGCGGATGAGTCTTTCACAAACAGCCGCACCAGATTCAAGAACAGCAGCAGATTCTCCCGCGCCTCCCAGATACGTGCCTGCTGGAAAGCCAGAAGATAGTATCTCAGTTCAGCCATCTCACCCGACTCATAGAGCATCGACTGCGAGTGAATCCGAATTTCTTTTTGCTCTGGCTTGCGTTGTTGCTCAATCATGTTTGCCCTCTATCGCGTCTGGCGAGTATGGTTTCATACGCTTCATAAGTCATCGCTACCGTATCTGCATAAGCTTCAAAGTTAAACTCAGCATCCTGTCCCTCTCTGGCTCCCAGGAAACCGGTATTTGCTTTGTCCAGGCGCACCTCTCGCCGAGTTTTCTCGACGGCTAAATCAGCCAGATGGGATAGAACTTGCGTATCCTCTACCGGCCATAGCCGACGCAGTACCTTGACGAGTATCGCTTCGGGCGCTTGCTTCAACTCGTTGTAATCAACGATCAGGCATGGATAGTGTTCCGCGAACTCGGCAATGGCGCGAAAAGCGCGTAATACAAAATCGGGCAAGGCCGCCTCATCCAGATGCGCATACCATTCAGGATCACGCTGCTTGTAATTCCAGAATGACGCCAGAACCGCCTTTGGATCGCGCACCTGACACACAAATTCAAATTGGGTTCCATATTCATTCTCTAACTGCCGCAGCCGCTCAATAAACGCCAGCGCATCGTCCTGGAAAAACTCAGGATGGACCTTCTCCAATGCGAACGGTTGCTGGCTTGCCACCGGCAAATCGACGTCTGAGACTCTGAACACCGGAATACGCGCACCCAACCCGGGTGTATTCTCCAGGTCCATCACCGCGTCCGGCCCATTGGCTAATCCTCTGGGATAGCGCCCACCCTTAAGTCCCAACTGCTCAAAAATCACCACACTGGGATCAAACTCCAGATGCGGATGGCAGCGCAGCATATCCACAAACCATGTGCTGCCCGTCCTTTGCACTGTGAGTAAAATCAGAATGCGCTCCGGCAGCACACGTCTCGAATCACGTTGTGCAAAACTGGCGATCCGCTCTGCTCGTTCCCTTCTCAAGGCGGCGGTGGTTCGCCGAGCCTCATCGGAAAGTCGTGAGTCAAGTTCTGTACGGGTAATCTTTAGCTGCTCATCCATCAACTGCAAACGCTGTCGGGTTCCCTTTAGGCGTTCCTCAACTGACTGCAATGCCTTACGGGTCTCCTGCAAACGCTGCGAGTCAGATTGAAGCGTCTGGCGCGTTTCCTGCAAGCGGATTTCTACAGCATGCATGCTTTGCCACATCTCCTGCATAAGTTGCTCAATCGACTTTAGCATGCCATATAAATCGCTGAAGCTTCCTTCAAAGGCTTTGACGGTCTCCTGTAATGTGGTCAGATCACTGGTACTGGACTTCGACTCAATTGCCTGAGTCAAATTGGAGATAGCCATTTCCGTCCGCTCAACATTCTGCCGCAAGTCATCAGTGATCTTCTGTTGCAGCAACTCGACTTCGCGGCGTAAATTGTGCTGGCGGGTCACATTAAGTAAGATCAGGACAACCCCTCCTCCCGCAACTAACCCTAATCCAAATGGCTCTGGTATAATCATCGCTGCGAGTGCAGCAACGACCGCCAGAGCAACCACTGCCCGTCTCTCTGGCATCAAACAGGTCGCCTCCCGTTGTACTGCCAGGGCAAATCGACACCGATCAGCCCAGGACGCTGCCCCCCCGTATACCACTCAATCCGATTGGTAGTCTCATCAACCACCTCAAACTCAACTTCCACTTCATGGCGCTCATAGCGAATCTTATACGGGATGCCGAGAGTCACAGTGAGTGCATACTCCCCCACATTAAGCGTCATCGGTGGCATCTCAAGCTCTGCACAATAGGTCCCTGGATTGCGTATCTCGCGGAACGCCGGGTCGCTATCCGCATCACCGATACAAAGCACACGCTGCTTTTCGGGATAAGTCACGACAAACACAATCAAATGCCCCCGTACCGGTTCATTGATTTGATAGCTTATCTGAATGCGAAAACCCGCTGAAATATCGACCACATTCACATATTCATCCGCCGCATTCTTGAGACTGACGGACTGAAGCGTCATCGGAGAAGCAGGATTTGGCGGCACCTGATAATAGCCTGGTTTCCGCACGGTCATAGTCTCATCGGAAGCTGTCTGCACGGTCTGTTCCTCCCGTTCGAGATCAGCCTGCTCGCGCTCGCGTTCCAGGGCTTCTTTCTTCTGTGCTGCCTCTCGTGCCAGCCGTCGCCGAATCTCCTGTGGACGTAGCACATGGTCAACATACTGTGCTACGATGCCCTCTGCTGGTCCACTGGCAACCATCTGCCCCTTCTCCAACCATACAACCTGGTCACACAAACGCAGGATATGGCCGGTTGAGTGGCTGACTACCAGCACCGTTCGCCCTTCCCGCGCAATTTGCTCGATTTCCTGCATGCACTTCTCACGGAACCCTGCATCACCCACAGCGAATGCTTCGTCCACAAGGAAGATGTCCGGGCGCATCATCGCCGCCACCGCGAATCCCAGCCGCACCTTCATACCGGAGGAATAGCGCTTGATCGGCGTTTCCATGAACTCTTCAATCTCGGAAAACGCCACAATCGAGTCGTAGCGGTCTTCAATCTCCTGAGCGGTCATCCCATGTACCGCCCCTTTGAGAAACACATTCTCGCGCCCTGTGAGTTCAGGATGAAACCCGGCACTGGCTTCCAACAATGACCCAATCCGCCCCGTCGTGCGAATGTAACCCTCCGTCGGCTTGACGATGTTGGCGATCATCTTGAGCAAGGTACTCTTGCCGCTGCCATTGACACCAATTAAACCAAGCGTTTCGCCCGGTTTGACGTCAAAGGAAACATCTTTGAGCGCCCAGAGTTCGCGGTCGGCATCGGTTGGCAGTTGATTCTGCCACATCGACCGTATCCGTTGGAAGGGCTGCGTGACTGTATCAAGTATCGCGGATTGCAGGTTCCGCTGCTCCGGTTTCAGGCTGCCGATGTGGTAGCGTTTACTGACATCATGAACATCGATAACAGGATTCATATCAGGTCCGGAAAGCTATGCTCCATACGATGAAAAAACACCAGCCCCGTTACCAGCAGGATCGACGAAACAAGAATCGACATGATGGCTGAGCCGGCGTGCAGGGTATCCAGGCCCAGAAGCGCCCAGCGAAAACCATCACAAACTGTGACGACCGGATTGATACCATAAAGTGTGCGCCAGGGTTCTTGCAGCAGCGAACTCGGATACGCTACCGGCGAAATATACATCAACGTCTGTACCATGAACGGCACCAGATGCGCCACATCCCGAAACCGGACATGCATGGCCGACAGCCAGAGGCCAATACCCAGCGAGGTACTCAGCGTCAGAAGTATCAGCAGCGGAATCGCGATGATGCGCCAGGTCGGCAAATAGCCATAAAGGAGCATCATAACCAGCAGCACCACAAACGCCAGAGCAAAATCCACGATACCCGTAAAGAGCTTGGATGCCGGTGCCAGGATCGCCGGGAAATACGCCTTGCCAATAATCATGGCATTGCTCACGATGCTGGTGGATGAAGCCGCCATCCCCTTAGAGAACAGCGTCCAGGCCACAAGCCCAGAATAGGAAAAAATCGGATAGGGGATGTCGTAGGATGGCACATCCGCAATACGGCGGAAGACGAAGGTAAACACCACCATCGTGATGAGCGGGTTGATAACCGTCCACAACAAACCCAATATCGTCTGCTTATAGCGTGACTGCAACTCACGTGTGATAAGCTGGTAAAGCAGATAGCGGAAACGCCATAACTCCCTGAAATCGGGAAACGCCCACTGCTTCATCGGTTCATTGAGTATCGTCACCGGGTGCTTACTTTCGTCCACCGCCATTGCCTTGATCCCCAAACTAAAACCGTGCGATTGGCTCTGGCAGACCTTTTGCACCGGTCTTGAGCCGAAACACATCACCAGCCTGCGGCTGCTTTTCCAGTTCCTCGTCGCTCAGTCCAGCACGCGCCGTTGTGATATACAGCTCGTCCAGATTCGCACCGCCGAAAGCACAACTGGTCACACGCTGCGCCGGTACCGGGTATTCCTCAAGAATTTTGCCGGTGTCGGGGGCGATCTTTGCAACCTTCCAACCGTTCCAGAACGCCGCCCAGATATACCCCTCACTATCAACCGTCAGGCCGTCAGCCTTTACATCCGGTTCCGGTGAGTCGTAAAGCACACTGCGGTTGCTGATCTCGCCAGTATTTGGATCAAAATCATAGGCATAGACCAGGCCCGGACCGGAATCGGAATAGTACATCTGTGTATTATCCGGACTCCAGCCGATCCCGTTGGAGGTCTCAACCTTATCCTGTTGAATATGAACCGTCCCGTCAGCATCCAGGCGATAAAGATGGTTGACCGGACCATTGCTCATAGTTCCGGCCCAGAAACGTCCCTGGCGATCCACCGCACCGTCATTAAAGCGTCCCTGCGGTTTGTAGGCAATGTTATTTTCCATCATCTGGACGGACTGCGTGGTGAAATCCCAGAAGCCCAACCCATCGCGCAGGCCCAGCAGAATGCGCCCGGACTCGGTAAACGCGATACACCCCAGCGGCTGACCAACATCAAACTTCTCGACCTCGCCAGCCGGTGGCGTCCAGCGGAAGAACAAACCGGATTGAATATCGACCCAGTAAAGGCGGCCTTCGTCAGCATGCCACAGCGGACCTTCACCGAGAATGTTCTGTGCAGACAAAACCTGTTCGACCTGACTCATGTAATCTCTCCCCTGATATACAGGTTGACAATATTGACGCCAAACGCGCAAAATTTCCAGTCTTTTTGACAATCCGGCAGGCAACGTCTAACATCCAAAGGATACAAAAGGATGGTGAAATGATCCAATTACTGCCGCAACCCAGACAGATTAACCAGCAGACCGGAAACACCACTTTACCCACTAACGGCTATATTGTCGCCCCTGGATCACTTTTCTTCGAGGCACAATATCTGAAAGAGCGTCTCGATTGGCCGATTGTCACCATGAAGGCCACCGACGCCTTCGTCGTACAACTGGCAATCGATGAAGGACAACCCCAGGGCTACCACCTGAACATTGGGGAAAACACCATACAGATTGAAGGTAGTGACGCCGCTGGCGTCTTCTACGGCGTTTGTACCCTGCGCCAGATCATTGAGCAAACCGACACAACACTGCCCCGGCTCAGCATCACCGATTGGCCCGACTATCCGGCGCGTGGTGTGATGCTGGACATCAGCCGGGACCGCGTGCCAACCATGGATACACTCTACAATCTGATTGACCTGCTGGCATCGTGGAAAGTGAACCAGTTCCAGCTATACACCGAACATACCTTTGCCTACCAGGATCATCGCATCGTGTGGGAACACGCCTCACCACTCACAGCGGAAGAGATTCTGGCACTGGATCGCTACTGCCGCGAGCGCCATATCGACCTGGTACCCTGTCAGAACAGCCTGGGTCACATGGAGCGCTGGCTCAAACATGAGCGCTACCATCCGCTCTCGGAGTGTCCGGACGGCTTTGTGACCCACTGGGGTGAAGAACGCGGCCCATCCACAGTCGATCCCAACGACCCAGGCAGTATCACTCTGGTCAAAAGTATGTTCGATGAACTTTTGCCCAACTTCGAGTCCGAACTCGTCAATGTAGGCGGCGACGAACCCTGGGAACTCGGCCAATGTAAAAGCAAGGACGCTGTAGAAGAACGCGGCGGTCGCGTCTACCTGGATTACATGCTCAAACTGTACAACCACATCAAGCAGCATGGACGGACGGTGCAGTTCTGGGGCGATATTATCCTGCATTACCCCGATCTGGTCCCGGAACTACCGAACGACATCATCGTCATGGAATGGGGCTATGAAGCCATCCATGACTTCGACGGACATGGCAGCCTGTTCGCCCAATCCGGCATCCCCTTCTACGTCTGCCCCGGCACCTCAAGCTGGAACACCATCGCCGGACGCACCGATAACGCAGTGGGCAACCTGCAATCGGCAGCGGTCAATGGCATGAAACACGATGCTATCGGCTACCTTAACACCGACTGGGGCGATAACGGCCACTGGCAGCCGCTCCCGGTCAGCTATCTCGGTTACGCTTATGGAGCCGCCGTCTCCTGGGCCTACGAAGCCAATCGCGACATAGATTTACCGGCAGCACTTGACCGGTTGGCTTTCCACGACTCCGCCGGTGTGATGGGTCGCCTCGCGTATGATCTGGGCAACATCTATCTGCTGACCGGCCCCAAACACATTAATACCCAACCATTGGCGCGATTCTTACTTGAATCGAAAGATGAAGTGCTGGCGTCGATTGCTGCTTTGCAGGAACGCTTCCCCGATGACTTCAACATCAGCCCGGCTAAACTGCGTCAGGTAATCGAGCGCATTGACGCAATCATGGCTCCGCTGGCGCAGAGCCGCATGGATCGCGCCGACGCCGACCTGATCCGGCAGGAGTTCACCCAGGCCGCCGATTTGCTCCGGCATGGCGCGAAGTGGCTGCTGTGGGTCCAGGGCGAAAGCGACAACAGCACCGCAACCCTGCGTCACGAACTGGACGGACTCATCGCCCGCCAGCGGGAGACCTGGTTGGCTCGCAGCCGGCGCGGTGGTCTCGAAGACAGCATGCGCCGGTTCGACAATTTGCGCGAAGCATACAGAATATAGGAGATTTTATGTTCAAAAAGATACTCATCGCCAATCGTGGTGAGATTGCCGTTCGCATTATTCACACCTGTCGCGAGATGGGCATCGCCACCGTTGCGCTTTACGAACAACATGATCGGGGATCGCTGCATGTGCGTCTGGCGGACGAGAGTGTCCAACTCAAGTCGGACAATGGCTTCAACGACATTGACGCTATCCTGAAAATTGCCCGTGACAAGCATGCCGATGCCATCCATCCCGGCTACGGATTTCTGGCCGAACGGCAGGCATTCATTGATGCCTGCGGCAGCGCCGGTATCACCTTCATCGGACCCGTGATCGCAGATGGCGCACAAGTCATGGTCAGCAAGCGCGACATCCTGCAACAGGCCAGAGATGCCGGTTTTCAGACGGTTCAGTTTAGCGACGCGACATTTGCCATCGACGAAATGGATGAGCTGCGAACAACCGCTGAAGCGATGGGTTATCCACTGGTTATCAAGTCGGTCAGCGGCGGACGTGGTGCTGGTGAACGTCTGGTGCGAAAAGCCGAAAACCTGGAAGAAGCCGTGCGCCGCGCCCAGGTCGAATCGCAAACGGTTTATGGTTCACATCGTGTCTACCTGGAACATGCCATGCTGCCCGCCCACCAGATCGGTGTGGAGGTCCTCGCCGATACGCACGGGAATATCGTCCATCTCGGTGAACACGAAGGGTCTATCATCTACGGCAATCGTAAAGTTGTAGAGGAATCGCCCTCACCCAATCTGACCGAGGCACAGCGAACCGTGCTGCACCAGACAGCAATCGAACAGGTGCGCCAGTTCAAGTACCGGGGAAATGTTACGGTTGAGTTCCTGGCCGATGACAGCGGCAATTTCTACTTCACCGAGTTCAAAAACCGAATTCAGACCAACCATCCCGTCATAGAAGAAGTCACTTCGGTTGATCTTGTCCGTCAGCAAATCCGGCTGGCCGCCGGTGAAGC